>NZ_JBICCO010000076.1:0-33565 GCF_043119405.1 Achromobacter sp. 413638 | reverse complement strand
GGTACTTTTGGGGGGGGTTGGCGGGCGGGGGGCGCCCCGCCGGGTGCCCCCCCCCCCCCCCCGCCGTAGCGGTTTGGCATCCCACCCCGGTCACGTGCGCGGTAGTGGATGTCCGGCGGCACGGCGCCGCACATCGTCGGATGGGATGCCCGGCGCGCAAGGCGCCGGAACCTGCATGATCAGGCGGCCGCGTAGACCGGCTCGCCCAGATTCAGCATCAAACGATTGGCCCAGGCGAAGATCGCGTCGGAATGCAGCAGGTCCAGGATCTCGCCGTCGTTCAGGCCGGCGTTCTTCAGGGCCTGGATGCTGTCGGCGTTGACCGATGCCGGCGCGTCGGTGAGCTGGATCGAGAACGCGCCGATGGCCAGTTCGCGCGCCGTGGTGCCGGCGGTGGCCGGGTTCTCGAACACCTGGGCGATGACGTCGTTGCGCTTGGCCAGCTGTTCGAAGCGCTGGGCGTGGACCGACGCGCAATACACGCAGCCATTCACCCGCGACACCACGGTCGCGCCCAGCTCGCGCTCGGCGCGCGACATGCCGCCGGGGGCGTACATGATGGCGTTGAAGGCGGTGGAGCGCTGTCGCAGGATCTCGGGCTGGTGCACCAGGAAGCGGTAGTAGTCCGAGACCTTGGCCTTGGGGTGGCTTTCTTCCAGGATGGCGATCTGTTCGGGCGTGGCCTGTTCCAGGTCGACCACGTCCAGCCAGGCCTTCCATTCCAGCGATTCATTGGTGAAGCCGTGCAGCCTGATGGCGTCGCCGGGCGCGGTGGCGGCGGTGTTGGCCGGATGTGGCGCGGGCGGCGTGGCGGCGGCGCGGCCGGGCCGGCTGGCCTGGGCCTGCATTGCTTTCAGGCCGGCCACCAGCCGCACCTGGTACGACAGGAAGGCCACCAGTTGCGACAGCGTGACCACGGCGGGCGTGGACACGCCGGCGGCGGGCAGGGTCTTGAGCGCGGCCTCGTCGCCCTCGACGGGCTTCTCGATCAGCTTGCGCGTGAATTCCAGGATGGCGGCCAGGCGCGGGTCGGCGGCGTCCGCCGGCTTGCCGGACTCGGCCAGTTGGATGTCGGCGGCGCTGGCGCCGGCGTCGGTTGCGCGCTGGCGGTAGTGCGCGGCCAGCTCGGGCGCGGGCGTCAGGCGCGCGGCATACAGCGCGACCAGCAGGCGCTCGGCCAGCGTCAGGCCGGGCAGGGCCGGGTCGAACAGCGCGTCGTAGCTGCCCTGGGTGGCGGCGGCGACCTTGTCGCGCTGATGGCGCACGGCGTAGGTGGCGTCGTCGGATTTCAGGCCGACGAGCTGGTCCACCAGATCCTGGGCGGCGTCGTAGACGATGGGTTGTTGTGCCATGGAATGAGTCTCCGTGTGTGTCGTTCAGCCGGCGCGGCCGGGCTGGTCGGTGGCGCCGGTGCGGGCTTGCGTCGCGGCGGCGCCGTGCGCCTGCACCGCCGCGTCCAGGAACGCCAGCACGCCTTCCCAGGATTCCTGGTCGGCGCGGGCGTTGTCCTTGGGATTGCCGCCGCTGGTGCTGATCTTGCCGGACACGGGGTGGGCATAGACCAGCTGGGTGGTGGGCACGTAGGGGAACAGGATGGAGTGGCCGCCGTTCTCGTAATCCAGCCACCGGACGGGGTAGGGATGGTTCACTTGCGCCAGCTTGTCCCGCACCATCTTCGAGTACAGGCTGGACGGCCAGGAGCCGTCGTCGGTGGCGGACAGCAGCATGACCGGGCCCTGGATGTCCTCGACCTTGATGCGGGCGCGGGCCACGGCGTCGGGGTCTTGCAGGGCGGTGAGGATGGCCTTCTCGTGGCGGTGCGGCGAGGGGCCTTCGTCGAACGGCGCCCAGGTGGCGGTGCGATTGTTTTCCCAGACGTGGGGCAGGGGCTTGCCGCCCAATAGCCAGGTCGGGCCTTCGCGTCCGATCTTGGGGTCGCAGGCGTTCTGGCCGCTATGGACCACGGCGCCGGGCACGTAGGCGACCACGGCCGACACTTCCGTGGGGAAGGTGGCGCCCAGCAGCAGCACCAGTTCGCCGCCGCGCGACTGGCCGCTGATGGCGACGAAGTCGTGCTTGGGCTGCACTTTCTGGCGCAGCCAGCGCAGGCCGGTCTGGAAGTATTCCAGCGGGGTGTTGGAGATGTAGTCCGACAGGCCCGGCGCCTTGAAATAGGCCAGCGCGAAGGCGGCGTAGCCGCGCGAGGCATACAGCGCGGCGCGCGGTTCGTTGATGCCGCCGCCGGAACCGTTCAGGATCAGCACGGCGGGATGCGAGCCGGGCGTGGCGCCTGGGGGCAGGTACAGCGTGCCGACCAGGCCGTGCTCGCGCACGTCCTGGCGCGTGACGCCCTCGGCGGCCAGGCGCTGCGTGAACTGGCCCTGGACCTGGGCGCCGGCGGCGCGGGCGACGATCTCGGTGACCAGCGGCTCGGCGACGGGATGGTTGAAGTGCTCGCGGCTGGGCGAGTCCACCGGGGACTGCGACCAGATCAGGCCCATGGGCGAGACGCCGGCGTAGTCGCCCGAGACGGGCGCGTCGCGCGTCAGGTCCACGCTGCCGTCCTCGCCCGCGACGAAGGCGGCGTGGCTTTGCCACAGCACGCCGTTGCGGCGGGTGAGCGCGGTGATCTCGACGGTCTGGCCGGGCGCGACGTGCTCGACGCGGATGGCGCGCGGCACGTCGATGAGCGCGTCGGCGGGCTGGATGCTCAGGGTGGGGACCATGTCGCCTGCCTTATTTGCCCGAGTCCTTGGTCACCATCATGGCGGCGGTGCGGTCGCTGGTCATGGGGGTGACTTTCAGGCCCTTCTTGGTGGCCCAGATGTTCTTGTAGTGGAACAGCGGGATGATGCCCACGTCGTCGGCCACCAGCTTGACCGAGTCGCGCAGGATGGCTTCACGCTTGGCCACGTCGAATTCCGAGGTGGATTGTTCCAGCGCGGCGTCGACCTTGGGGTTGCTGTAGTGGCCCCAGTTGGACGCGCCCAGGCCCTTCTTGGCGTCCACGGTCGCCAGGATGTTGACCAGCGCGTAGCTGGCTTCGCCGGTGCCGTTGCCCCAGGCCAGCATGCTCATGGCGAACTCGTTCTTGTTGGCGCGGCCCGAGTACACGGCCCACGGCACCACTTCCACCTGCGTCTTCACGCCCACGCGGGTCCAGAACTGCGCCACCGCCTGGGCCGTTTCCGGGCCTTGCGGGTAGCGGTCGTTGGGCACGTGCATGGTCAGCTTGAAGCCTTCGGGAAAGCCCGCCTCGGCCAGCAGCTTCTTGGCCTGGGCCACGTCGTTGGGGATGTCCTTGACGTCGGGGTTGTAGCCGAAGGTGCCCTTGGGCATCCACTGGTTGGCCTCGGTGGCGGCGCCCTGCAGGATGCGGTCGGCGATGGCCTTGCGATTGATGGCCAGGTTCAGCGCCTGGCGCACGCGCACGTCCAGCAGCGGGTTCTTGTCCAGCGGCTTGCCGGCGTTGTCGGTGATGTACGGGCTGGACGCGGGATTGAAGCTGGGCTGCAGCAGCATGACGCGCAGGCCGTCGTAGGGATAGACCGAGACGTTGGGGGCCTTTTGCAGCTTGGCCAGGTCGGACACCGAGACCTTGTCGATCACGTCCACGTCGCCGGCCAGCAGCGCGGCGGTGCGGGCGGCGGCGTTGTTGATGTAGCGGTAGTTGACCTGGTCCCAGATCTGCTTGTCGCCCCAGTAGCCGTCGTTGCGCGCCATGACGACGCGGTCGCCGGGGGTGTAGGACACGAACTTGTAGGGGCCGGTGCCGACCATGGCCTTGCCCGAGTTGTAGTCCTCGGTGCTGGACTTCTCGCCCACGTGCTTGCTGACCACGTGCACCGAGGCCAGGTTCAGCGGCAGGTCGGGATTGGGCGCCTTGGTCTTGACGATCAGGGTCAGCGGGTCCTTGGCGCTCATCGAGTCGATGGTACGCAGGTAGCCGGCGTAGGTGGCCACGCTGCCGGGCACGGCGCGGGCGCGGGTGTAGGAGTAGATCAGGTCGTCGGCCGTGAAGGGCGTGCCGTCCTGCCACTTCATGCCTTCGCGCAGCTTGAATTCCCAGGTCTTGTCGTCCAGCGGCTTCCAGCTGACGGCCAGGCCGGGTTGCAGCTTGTTCCACTTGTTCTCGATCAGCAGGTCCCAGAAATGCAGGGCCACCGAGCGGTCGCCGGCGTGGTTGTTCAGCTGCGGATCCAGCGAGGACAGCGGGTCGGCGAAGCCGATGGACAGCTTGTCGGCCGAGGCGGCGGCGGACGCGCCCAGAAGGGCTGCGGCCAGGGTGGAGAGGATCAGGCGTTTCATGTTCGGGGTCCTTGGTGAGGGGGAACGGCAGGGGCTGGCGCCATGCCAGCCGCTTGCGATCAGTGCATGTCGTTCAAGTGACAGGCGGAATGGTGGTGGATGGCGATTCCCTTCAATGTGGGAACCTCGGTCTTGCAGCGCGGCATCGCATGCGGGCAGCGCGGATGGAAATGGCAGCCGTCGGGCGGGTTGAGCGGGCTGGGGATCTCGCCCTTGATGGCGGTGAAGACCTTGCGCCGCGACTTCAGGTCGGGGATCTCGGCCAGCAGCGCCTGGGTGTAGGGATGGTTGGGGCGCTGGAACACCTCTTCCACGGTGGCGGTCTCGACCACGCGGCCCAGGTACATGATGACCACGCGGTCCGACAGGTGCTCGACCACGCCCAGGTCGTGGCTGATGAACAGGTAGGTCAGGCCCAGGTCCTCGCGCAGGTCCATGAACAGGTTCAGGATCTGCGCCTGGATCGATACGTCCAGCGCGGCCACGGCCTCGTCGCAGACCAGCATGGACGGCTGCACCGCCAGCGCGCGGGCGATGCCGATGCGCTGGCGCTGGCCGCCGCTGAACTGGTGCGGATAGCGCTGGCGCAGGGCCGGATCCAGGCCGGCGCGCTGCAGCTGGGCGCTGACGTAGTCGTCGAACTCGCCCCGGCCGACCAGGCCGTGGATGCGCGCGGCCTCGCCCACGATCTCGTCCACGCGCAGGCGCGGGTTGAGGCTGGCGTAGGGGTCCTGGAAGATCATCTGGACTTTCAGGCGGGCCTGGTGCGCCTGGGCCGGCGTCATGTCGGCGGGGCGCAGGCCGTTGATGCGGACCTCGCCGCCGGACGGCGTGAGCAGGCCGGCCGCGACGCGGCCCAGCGTGGATTTGCCGCAGCCGGATTCGCCGACCAGGCCGACCACTTCGCCGGGGCGCACGATCAGGTCCACGCCGTCCACGGCGCGGGTCACGGCGGGCGGCTTGGACAGGCCGGCGCGCTGCAGCAGGCGGCCGGCGGCGCCCACGGGGCGTTCGCCGAAGCGCTTGCTGACGTTGCGCAGCTCGATCAGGGGCGTGGCGTCGCCCTGCGTTGCCGTGGCGTCCCGCGCGTCGCGCGCCGCGTTGGCCGTGGCATCGCGCCGCGCTTCGTCCGTTTGGCGTTCGATGCTGCTCATGCCGCCACCTCCCGGATCTGGATGGTGGGGTGGAAGCAGCGCACGCGGTGGCCGGGCAGGGCCTCGCTGATGAGGGGCGTGCGGATACAGGCGGCGCTGGCGCGCGCGCAGCGCGTGGCGAAGGCGCAGCCCAGGGGCAGGTTGAGCAGGTTGGGCGTCATGCCGGGAATCTGGCGCAGCCTCTGGCCGCGCCGGTTGTTGCTGGGCAGGCTGTCGATCAGGCCCACGGTATAGGGATGCTGCGGACGGTCCAGCACGTCGTCGACCGTGCCGTGCTCGACGATGCGGCCGGCGTACATCACGGCCACTTCGTCGGCCAGGCCGGCCACCACGGACAGGTCGTGGGTGATCCAGATCAGGCTGGTGCCGTGCTGCTGCGCGAGCTTCTGCACCTCGGACAGGATCTGCGCCTGGATGGTGACGTCCAGCGCCGTGGTGGGTTCGTCGGCGATGATCAGGTCGGGCCGGTGCAGCATGGCGATGGCGATGGCCACGCGCTGGCGCATGCCGCCGGACAGTTGATGCGGGTAGGCCAGCAGCCGTTCTTCGGGGCTGGGGATGCCCATCATGCCGAGCGTGTCGCGGGCCAGTTCGCGCGCCTGGGCGCGGCTGACCTTGCTGTGGGCGCGCACGGTCTCGATCATCTGTGCGTCCACCCGCAGCACGGGGTTCAGCGTCATCATCGGATCCTGGAAGATCATGGCGATGCGGTTGCCCTGCAGCTTGCGCAGCTCGCGCGGCGCCAGCTGCGTCAGGTCGCGGCCCTGGAACAGGACCTGTCCGCCGACCACGCGGCCCGGCGCGTCGACCAGCCCCATGATGGAAAAGCCGGTGACGGACTTGCCCGAGCCGGACTCGCCGACCAGGCCCAGGATCTTGCCGCGTTCCAGCGTGAAGGACACGCCGTCCACGGCGGGCAGCGTGCCCGCGCGGGTGAAGAAGTGGGTGCGCAGGTCGCGCACTTCCAGCGTCGCGGGCGCGGCGGCCGGGCGCGAGGCCGCGTCTTGGTGGGCGGCGCTCATTTGTGGTTCCTCGGGTTCAGCACGTCGCGCAGGCGGTCGCCCACCAGGTTGATCGCCACGATGGTGATCAGGAGCGCGATGCCGGGATAGAAGCTGATCCAGTATTCGCCGGACAGCATGGTCTGGAAGCCGTTCGAGATCAGCAGGCCCAGCGACGGCTCGGTCACCGGCACGCCCAGGCCCAGGAAGCTGAGCGTGGCTTCCAGCGTGATGGCGCGCGCGATCTGCAGCGTGCCGATGACGATCAGCGGCGGCAGGCAGTTGGGCAGGATGTGCTTCAACATGATGCGCCAGTCCGGGATGTCCAGGCAGCGGGCGGCTTCCACGTATTCGCGGCGGCGCTCGACCAGGGCCTGGCCGCGCGCGGTGCGCGCGTAGTAGGCCCATTCCAGGATCACCAGCGTCAGCACCACGTTGCCCACGCCCTTGCCCAGGTAGGCCAGGATCATCATGGCCACCAGGATGGATGGGAAGGACAGGATCAGGTCCACCAGTCGCATGATCAGCGCGTCGGTCTTGCCGCCGGCATAGGCGGCCAGCAGGCCCAGCAGCGTGCCGACCACGCCTGCGATCAGCGCCGAGCCCACGCCCACCACCAGGCTGATGCGCAGGCCGTAGAGAATGCCCGACAGCAGGTCGCGGCCCTGGCCGTCCGTGCCGAGCCAGTAGTGGAAGGTGTCCAGGCCGTTCATGCTGCCCGGCGTCAGGCGCGCGTCCAGCACGTCGATCTGCAGCAGGTCATAGGGATTCTGCGGCGCGATCCAGGGCGCCAGCGCGGCGGCCAGGATCAGCAGCAACGATACGACCAGGCCGACGACGGCGGTCTTGGACGACAGGAACTCGGCCAGGTTGCGGCGCCAGGGGGATTCGCGGCGCAGGGCGGGCGTCGGGGTAGGTGTTGATGCCGCGCTCATGCCGAGGCCTCCAGCCGCACCCTCGGGTCCAGCACTTTATAAAGAATGTCCACGATCAGGTTCAGCGTGACGAACAGGCAGACCACCACGATCAGGTAGGCCACGATCACCGGGCGGTCCAGCGCGTTCAGGCTGTCCAGGATCAGCTTGCCGGCGCCGGGCCAGGCGAAGATGCTCTCGGTGACCACGGCGAAGGCGATGGTCGAGCCCAGCTCCAGGCCCAGCACCGTCACCAGCGGGATCATGGTGTTGCGCAGCACGTGCACGCCCACCACGCGAACCGGCGACAGGCCCTTGGCGCGGGCGAACTTGACGTAGTCCTGCGGCAGCACGTCGCGCACGCCGGCGCGCGTCAGGCGGATGACCAGCGAAATCTTGAACAGCGACAGGTTGAAGGCCGGCAGGATCAGGTGACGCCAGCCGTCGGCGGTCAGCCAGGACCACTGCAAGCCCAGCAACTCCACCGTCTGCCCGCGACCGCTGGCCGGCAGCCAGCCCAGCGACACGCTGAAGGTCATGATGAGCATCAGCGCGATCCAGAAGGTGGGCAGCGAGAAGCCCACGATGCTGCCCGCCATGATCAGCTTGGAGTACCGGCTGTCCGGATACAGGCCGGCCAGGAGGCCCAGCGGCAGGCCGATGAGCACCGCCAGCAGCATGGCGGCGATGGCTAGCTCGAAGGTCGCCGGCAGGCGCTGGATCACCAGTTCCACGGCCGGGATGTTGTAGACGAAGCTGTTGCCCAGGTTGCCGTGCAGCGCGCCGTTCAGGAAGCCCAGATACTGCTGCCACAGCGGCTTGTCCAGGCCCAGCTCGGCGATGATGCGGGCGCGGTCCACCTGGTCCACGTCCTGGCCGATCAGGATGTCCACCGGATTGCCGATGGCGTGCAGGCCGATGAAGACGATCAGCGTCATCAGGAACACCACCACCGCGGCTTGCGCGATGCGGCGCAGCAGCCAGCCGGTCATTTGGCGGTCTCCGTGGCGGCGGTGGCTGGCGCTGTATGCGTGCGGGCTTGCGTGGGCGCTGCCGCCGTTGCCGGCTGCGCGGATACGGCCGAGGGCGGTGGCGCGGGCGTCCATTCGTCGCCGAACACTTCCGGCTCGGAGAACGCTTCCATGTTGGCGTAGTGCGCGGCCACGTCCTCGCGGTAGAACAGCCCGGCGATGCCTTGGGCCAGGCGCTTCGCGCCCTCGCTGATGGCGGGGATGTCGCCCGACACCGTGCCGTGCGTCAGCGCGGCCGGGTACGAGAAGCAGTGCACGCGGTCCAGCCCGGGACAGGCGCCGGGCGATTTTTCCTGCAGCTCGAAGGCGGGGCCCAGGTCGGGGGAGTCATGCAGTTCCTGGTCCTCGTCGCCGGCGGCGGGCGTGTAGCGGTCGCCCCAGGCGCGCACGTGCGGGGCCAGCGCGGCGAATTCCGGCCGCACTGTCCAGTCGATGCGAAAGCCCGTCGAGAAGATCAGGAAGTCCAGCGCGAACTCGCCTTTGGGCGTGGCGACGCGGATCTCGTCGTCGACCAGCGCCAGGTCCTGCACGCCGCAGCCCAGGTTGAAGCGGGCGTTCGGGTGGCGCGACACGCGCAGGGTGCTGCCGCGCGGCGGCGGCACCTGGGCGGCGTTGATGTAGTGGCGGATCTTCCACTTCCAGTCGTCGGGCAGGTTCAGGTGGCCATGGGTCAGGCCGGGATTGCCGGCGCCCTTGCCCTTGTTGATGCGCGGAATGTCGTCGCGGCGGATCAGCAGGTCGACGCTGGCGGCGCCGGCTTCCAGCGCGGTGGCCGCGCTGTCCATGGCGGACGCGCCCGCGCCCACCACGCCGACGCGCTTGCCGGCCAGCATGGCGTAGTCCATCACGTCGGACGAGTGCGCCCAGCGCGCGCGCGGGATCTTGTGCGCGAAGCCGGGCACGTAGGCGCCGCCCAGGCCGTCGCGGCCCGTGGCCAGCACTACGCGGCGCGCCAGCACCGCGTGGCGGCCGGCGGGGGATTCGATATCGAGCCGGACCAGGCCGTCGGCGCGCGGCAGCACGGCCAGCACGCGATGTTCATTGCGCACGTCCAGGCCCAGCACGCGGCGGTACCAGCGCAGGTAGTCCATCCATTGCAGGCGCGGGATCTTGTCCAGCGCGTCCCAGGCTTCCAGTCCGAACTGGGCCTCGAACCAGGCGCGGAAGGTCAGTGCCGGCAGGCCCAGCGCGGGGCCGGTCAGCTGCTTGGGCGAGCGCAGCGTTTCCATGCGCGCGGTGGTGGCCCAGGGGCCTTCATAGCCTTCGGGCGACTGGTCGAAGATGGGCGCGTTCACGCCCAGGTGCGTCAGCGCGGCGGACGCGGCCAGACCGGCCATGCCGCCGCCGATGATGGCCACGTCCAGCACGGGCTGGCCGTTTTCCAGGCGGGGCGTGACCCAGTTCTTGGCCGGGAGTTCGAGCCAGGACAGGTCCTGGCGCAGGCGCGTTTCCAGCGCGGCGAGGCCGGCGTCGGGCTTAGTCATGGCGGGGTGTTTCCGTATTGGGGGCGTCGGCGGCGCGGGCCGGTGCAGGCGCGACGGCGGCGTCGCCGGGGCCGTCGGGCAGGCTGGGCGCGTCGTCGCCGTAGACAGATTGCAGCAGCGCGCCATGTTCGCAGGCGTCATGCCGGACGAAACCGGGCAGCAGCGCGGCGGCGGCCTCGGCCAGCGTGGCGGCGGCGGCCAGGCAGGCGGACGAGGGCGGTTGGGCCTGCGGCGTGATGACGCCGAAGAAAAAGGGTATGTCCAGGTCGATGGAACGGATCGCCACGCCCGGCATGGGCGTGCCGTAGGCGGTGACCGGCTCCAGCACCGACACGCCCAGGCCGGCGCGCACGGCGGCCAGCGCGTTGATGGACGAGTTGGTCTCTATGGTGCCGGCGGCCGGCGCGTTGGCGGCCAGCGCGGCGTCCAGGCGGCGGCGCAGGCGGTAGGGGTTGGCCATGGTGATGAGCCGGCGGCCGGCCAGCGCCGATACCGGCACCACGTCGTGCGCGGCCAGCGGATCGTTTTCCGGCAAGGCGACCACGCAGGCGGCCTGACCGATCCAGTGCACCGTCAGGCCGCGATG
This sequence comes from Achromobacter sp. 413638, assembly GCF_043119405.1. NCBI lineage: Bacteria > Pseudomonadati > Pseudomonadota > Betaproteobacteria > Burkholderiales > Alcaligenaceae > Achromobacter > Achromobacter sp. 413638. The sequence continues at coordinate 23,087 of NZ_JBICCO010000076.1, read as the reverse complement.
CTCCAGCGGCAGGCTGGTCACGCCCAGCTGGGCGGCGCCAGTCAGCACCGCGTGCACCACGCGCTCGGGCGAGGCGCTGCGCAGCTGGATGCGGCCTGGGCCGACAGGGGCGGCTGGGTGCGGGTCTGGGGGGGCGGCTTGATCGGCGACGAGGCGGGCGGCGTCCGCGCCTGCCTGCATGCGCTGCAAGGCGGCGGGCACCAGGCCGGCGGCCAGCGCCGGCGTGGCGGCGATCAAGAGGGGCTGGGCCTGGCCGCGCGCGATCTCGCCGGCGCGCTCGCGGATCTGCCGCATGCCGGCCAGCGCCCGCTCCACGTCCTCGTACAGCAGGAATCCTTGCTCGGTGGGGGTCACGCGCGGACCGCTGCGGGAGAACAGGGCGTAGCCGATCTCGGCTTCCAGCTCTTGCAGCAGCCGGCTGATCGCGGGCTGCGACCGGCCCAGCAGGCGACCGGCGGCGGTGACGCTGCCGGTGGACATGACGGCCGCGAAGGCCTCGAGTTGACGCAGTTCCATCTGGCTTGACTTATGCTAAGGACGAATTCTTACGCTTGCAGTATGCGTCCGGCAAATAATTAAAGGGCATAAGTAAATTCCCTTTCTGGGGTTTTCCCTTGGAAACTCATTACTTTCAGTTATTTATCAGCGGGATGGGGGCGCCTGCCACGCCGAGGCGTGCGCGACTGCGTGCATTCTTTGGCCGGCCAGGGGCGTTGATCCGGCCTGTGGCAGGCGGGCCGCGCCTCGGGATCGGGCACAATGCGCCTGCCGCGCGAACTGCCGTAAGGAGAGTGGAAGTTGATGATCAGATATTGCTCTGCCCTGTTGATCTGCGCCTCGCTGGCGGGCTGCATGACCGTGCCAGTCGATGTCGAGACCGGGCCCAGGGCGCCTGCGTCGGCCTTTCTGGATCCGTCGCTGATGCAGTCCGCGCCGGACAAGGGCGAGATCCGAATCGCGCGCGACGCGGGCGTTTCTGGGGCGGCCGTCAATGTGCTCATTTATCTGGATGGCAGACATGTGGTCAATGTCGATGCCAACCGGGTGGCGGTGCTGCGCGTGCCTGCCGGCATGCGCAAGATCGGAATCCAGTACTTCAACGTGTCCGAACCCGTCGAGTATCACGAGCTGCGGGTCGAACCAGGCAAGCACTATGACTATCGCATCAGCGGCACTGCGGGCTTGCTCATGGGCGAGTGGCGCTTCGAGCGTCTGAACTAGCGCCGGTGTCCGCTGCTGGCGCCCGGTCCAGCGCTCCGGGCCTATGACAGGGCGGCGGGCTCCCGGACCGCTCTGGCGCCTAGTGTCGGATTTGTCGCACTCGAGGACGAGGCCATTTCGTAGCGGTTGCGCCCGGCGGCCTTGGCCGCGTACAGCGCGCCGTCGGCCTGCGCGAGCAGCGCTTCCAGATGCCTGCCGTCCCGCGGAAAGCAGGCGATGCCGATCGAGGCCGTGACGGATGAGAGGATGCCGGGATAGGGTTCGGCCAGCGCCTGGTTGAGCTTGCGCGCCACATCCCGCGCCGTATCCACGTCGGCGCCATCGAGCAGCGCGACGAACTCGTCGCCGCCGAAGCGCGCCACGATGTCGGTGGCGCGCAAGGCGGCGCTCATGCGTTCCGCCGCGATCTTCAGCACCAGATCGCCCGAGCCGTGCCCCTGCGTGTCGTTCACCGCCTTGAAGTGATCCAGGTCCAGCGCCAGCAGCGCGGCGGGCCGGGCGCTGCGCTCGCCTGCGGCCAGCGCGCGGGCCGCCAGTTCGCAAAAGAGCAGGCGATTGCTCAGCGAGGTCAGGGGATCGTGGTACGCCTGCCGGCGGGCCTGGGACAGCATGCGGGACGCGTGCAGCAGGGACCGGCCCAGCATGGCGGTCTCGCTGTAGCGGCTTTCGGGCACGTCGATGGCCTCGCCGCGTCCCAGCGCGATCGCCGGCGGGACCAGCGCCGCCACGGCATGCTCGATACGGGTCGCCAGGCGGTAGGCCGCCCAGATGCCGGCGGCGATGATGGCCAGCCCGGCGCAGGCGCCCCAGATCAGCGAGCGCCACAGGTCCGCCGTCAGGGCGGACAGGGGCGCGCCGACCGCCACGGTCCAGCGTCCGTCGCTGCTGCGGCTGAAGGCGGTCAGCACCGGGATGCCTTCCTTGGTTTCGCTGCGCAGCGTGCCTTCGCGTTCGCGCGCGGCGGCGGCGGCCAGCGATGGCACCGCGTGCTGGCCGACGTAGCGCATTTCCTCGCGCGTGCGGCCCACGATCAGCCCGTCGTCGTCCAGCGCCGCCGCTACCCAGCCATCCGGCATGGCCTGCCGGCGCAGCGCCTGGCCGATGCGTTGCGGCCGGACCTGCGCGTACAGGCCATAGCGCACTTCGCCACTGATCTCTACGGGTATGCCGATGGCCAGCATCGGCTCATTGTGCAGGGCGGTGCTGAACAGGCCGGCCATGACGATGTCGCGGCCGCGTCCCATCTTGGCCAGCGCCGCGTCGGACAGGGCGCTGCGGATCGCCGGCCCGGGATTGGGCATGCCGCTGTCGGCCAGCGGCACGCCCTGCGGGTCCAGCAGCATGTAGCCGTCCACGTTCTGCAGGCGCAGCGCGTCGCCCAGCCGCCGATGGAAGGCCGGCAGCGCGCCGCGTTGGAGTTCGTCCTCGGTGGCCAGGATGCGCAGGCCGGTTTCCACGCCGCGCAGCTCCCGTTCCAGCTCGCCCGCCAGACTGCGGGCGGAAGCCAGCGCGGCCTCGTATACCCGTTCCTTGCGCAGCAGGAAGTCTTCGTAGGCGGCGCCCGCCGCCACGAAAATCGTCGGCGCCGTACAGGCGATGCCGAGCAGCAGCAAGGCGCGCCGGATGGAGGGAAGCCGTCCGGCGGAGGCGGCGCTGCGGTGAGGATTCGTCATTTTTCTTCAAAAGCGCCAGTTTTCCGACCGGTTTGCGAGCATTTACGCGATTTTGAACACCATGCCGGGCTACTGCGCGGTATTATTTTCGCCTGCAACATTCGCAGTGCTTCTGATCACCATCAACAAGGCGTGAGATGGGGGGCGGTTCGAATGAGCAAGCTCGCGACGACACTTGTTTTGGTTTGCGCAATGCTGGTCGCTGCGGTGGTTCCCACATTCATGGGGATCGCGCTGCTGGACTATTTTGCGTTTGAACGGGCCAAGAATCAGGCCCAGACCGTGTCCAAGGCCGTGCTCAAGCGCGCCGACGACGTGCTGACCCAGCTGTGGGAGGTCAGCCGGACGCTCGGCGACATGGGCAACAGTCCGCCGTGCGCGTCCTTCGCCCGCGCCGAGATGGGCAAGCTGGTGCTGCAGTCGCCGTTGCTGCGCGCCATCGCGGTGCTGGACGGATCGCGCGTGGCCTGTTCCTCGCTGGGCCACAGCATGGACAAGGTGGATATCGGCCAGCCCGATTTCGTGTCCGTGCGCGGCGTCAAGGTCTGGAGCGACGTGGTGCTGCCGGCCGCGCCCAATCTGCACTACAGCGCGCTGGCCGATGGCGGCTATGCCATTTTCCTGAATCGCGGCGACTTCCTGGGCGCGGCGGAGCTGCTGGCCCCGCACATGACGCTGGGGCTGGCGTATCCGGGCACGGCGGCGCAATTCCTGGGCAGCGGCAACGTCGACCCCGCCTGGATGGAAGGCCTGGAGGATCGCGTGCCCGTGACCGAGGAGCGCGCCGGCGCCGTCGTCGCGCTGACGCCGTCGTCGAAGTTCTCTTTCTTCGCCATGGCGACCCTGCCCAAGCATGCCTATCTGCACGACATGGCGCTGACCCGATGGATCGTAGGCGTCACGGGCGCGCTGGCCGGGCTGCTGGTGTTCACGGTGATCTTCTGGCAGTCGCGGCGCGCGCTGGATCTGCGCACGCAGTTGCAGCGCGCCATCCAAAACCGGGATTTCTATCTGGCCTACCAACCCATCGTGGACCTGCGCAGCGGCGCCTGGGTGGGCGCCGAGGCCTTGTTGCGCTGGCGCCGGCCATTGGGCGCCGAGGCGATCGGCCCGGACATCTTCATTCCCGCCGCCGAACGCTTCGGCCTGTCCGGGGACGTCGCCACGATGGTGTTCGACCTGGCCCGCCAGGACATCCCGGTCATCGCCGCGCAGGCGCCGGATTTCTATGTGTCGCTGAACCTGGCGCCCAGTGAGCTATGCTCGGGCAAGGGGCGCGCCCTGACCCAGCGCCTGCTGGAAGTGACGGGCCGCGACCCGAAGCTGGTGTTCATCGAGCTGACCGAGCGTGGCCTGCTGGAGCAGAACGCCAAGGAACGCATCGAGGAATTGCGCGCGCTGGGCGTGCGGATCGCGATCGACGATTTCGGCACCGGCTATTCGAGCCTGGCCTATCTGGCGTCCTTTTCGCTGGACTACCTGAAGCTGGACAAGCTCTTCACGCAAGGCATCGCGGACAAGGGGCCGCGCCGGACGGTGGCGATCCAGATCGTCGAACTGGCCCGGTCGCTGGACCTGGACGTCATCGCCGAGGGCGTCGAAACCATCGAGCAGGCGATGGCGGTGTCCACGCATGGCGTCGCCAAGGCGCAGGGCTGGCTGTACGGACGCGCGGTGCCGCTGGATGAGCTGCTGCGCCGCTTGCCCGAAGGCTTGCGGCCGCCGCCGCGCGCGCCGCAACCCATCGCGCGGGAAGTGCCCGCCAGCTAGGCGCGGGGCGACGTGTTGTCTGTTTGCCGCGCTCATGTTCCTGACGGCGGTTCGGCGCCGCCCTGGATCGAGCGCGCGCCATGGAAAGGGAGGCCGAATGCCGGGCGAGCGATGGCGACAAACACGACGGGAAGACTGCAAGCCCCATGCCGGCGGGCCGGGCCGGCTGACGCACGCGGAGCGCGTCATCGATCCCGCGAGCGGCCTGACCAAGGGCGACCTCGCGCGCTACTACACGCAGGCTGCTCCGTTGATGAGGCCCTATCTGAAGGGGCGGCCGGTCTCGCTGGTGCGCGCGCCGTCGGGCATCGGCGGGGACCTGTTTTTCCAGCGCCACATGGATGCCGCGATGCCCGGCGCGCGTCTGTTGCCGGAGTCCCTGTATCCGGGGCATCCGCCCTTGCTGGAGCTGCCGACGCCGAGGGCGGTGCTGGCGGCGGTCCAGATGAATGCCATCGAATTCCACACCTGGAACGCCGTGAAGACGGCCATCGACAAGCCGGACCGCATCGTGTTCGACCTGGACCCGGGCGAGGGCGTGCCCTGGGAGAACGTCAGGCAGGCGGCCCGGGTGCTGCGCGCGTTGTTGAGCGAGATCGGGCTGGACTCGTGGCTCAAGACCAGCGGCGGCAAGGGCCTGCATGTGCTGGTGCCGCTGCGCAGGCAGCATGGCTGGGAAACCACGAAGGATTTTTCAGCGGCCCTGGTGCGGCATCTGGCGCAGGCCTGGCCTCAGTTGTTCGTGGCCAAGAGCGGTCCGCGCAATCGGGTGGGCAGGATCTACGCGGACTACCTGCGCAACGGCTTTGGCGCGACGACCGTGGCGCCCTGGTCGGCGCGGGCGCGGCCGGGCCTGCCGATCTCGGTGCCGATCAGTTGGGACGAACTGGAGCAGGTGCGCGGCGGCGCGCACTGGACCATCGCGGACGCGCGGGAGCGATTGGATATCGGCAATCGTCCCTGGGATGGGTATGCGCCGCAGGCCTTGGGCAAGGCCATGGCGGCGCTTGGTTCGCGTCCGTCGTGAAGGCGCGCCGGAGGGCGCGCGGCTGTCGCCAGGCAGGGCCGCGTCAGGGCACCAGCGCCTTCTTCATCGAAGGCGCTGGATGCCGCACGTAGTTTTCCTTTTCGTAGAAAGGAATGGCGTCGGGCCGAGCGTCCAGGAACACCGCGCTCATTTCGCGGGCGCGCGCGTCCGCTTCGGCGTAGGCCATCAGCGCATGTCCCGCGCCGCTGCCTCGCACGGCCGCGTCCACCACCAGATCGTCCACGTGCAGGTGCGGGCCACGGGCCAGGGTGTGCACCGGTCGCATGCCCATGACGCCGACCAGCGCGTCGTTCAGGTAGGCGCCGACCAGCTCGTAGCCGCCATGCGCCTGACGGCGGGCGCGGCGCAGGAATTCCGCCTCGTCCAGGTTGCGCAGTTGCGCGATGAGCGGAAAAGCCAGGGCCCATTCAGCGGGCAGCAGTCTTCTGACGGAAATCATATTGGAGGGTGGGTTGAGTGGGAGGAGTGAAAGGCTGGCGCGCATCGAGTGGGAATCTGGCGCGCCAGGCGGGAATCAATACTGCATCTTGCCCTTGCCCATCAGCGTCAGCCCCAGGTTGCGGCCGGCGCGCATGAAGGGATACAGCGCCTTGGACAGGCAGGGCTTGCGGAAGATGGCGGCGTTGATCTGGTTGAACAGGTCGCTACCGGTGCTGAGCAGGGCCAGCCGGTTGACGCAGTCGGCGCCCCAGTAGATCGTGCCGTCCCATTGCAGCAGCATGCCCTCGTTCAGGTCATAGCCCCGCGCGCGGAAATGCGCCGCCAGGTCGGGATGCTCGCGCATGTTCAGCACGTCCAGCGGGCCGATGGTCTTGCGCAGCTGCATCAGCTGCACATAGTTCGAGCAGAAGGGGCAGTCACCGTCATAGAGCAGCAGGTTGCGGGCGGCAGGATCGGACATGGAGCGTCTCGTGGGGAGGGGGCGATGAGCATAGCGTAGCAGGCGCTGGCATTGTGGCCGATGTTGCGTGAGTGTGGTGGCGCCAGGATGCGAGGTGGAAGCTTTTTTTCTGCTGGATTATCAAGCGCACTTGGGAAGCGACCGGCAAAACATTATCTCAATATCTTTATGGCAGAATGCGCTGGCAGTTTCGAAAGCTCATGGATAATGTGGAGAAAACCAGTGCTGGAAGTAAAGAAAAAGCCGATATATCGGCGGTGGTGGTTCTGGGTTATCGCGGTAATCGTGGTGGCGGGGATTGTTGGCGCGGAAGAAGCCGGCGAGGCCATCGCTTCATCCGACATGCCCAAGGGGCAGGCTTCCTTGGTGGCGATCGTCGCCGCCGCCCAAAAGGATTCCGAGAAAATCGACAACGACATGCAGCGCGGCGGTATCAAGGCCAAGCGGGATCAGGCCTTGTGCCAGTCCGTCGGGTCGACGGCAGTGACCGATTGGATTGGGCAGGTCAGGGAGATCGGCGCCAATAGCGATGGCAAGGGCGTTCTAGCCATCGCGATTTCCAAGCGCATTACCGTCAAGACCTGGAACAACGATTTTTCCGATCTGATGCATCACACACTGATGCAGCCGGGATCGCCACTGTTCAATACCGCCTCCGGCCTGAAGGTCGGCCAGAAGGTCAAGTTCTCGGGCACTTTCTTCAAGGGCGTCAGCGGCGATTGCCTGTACGAGTCCAGCCTGCGCCTGCAAAGCAAGGTCGAAGATCCAGAGTTCATTTTCCGGTTCAGCTCGATCACGCCCATGTAAGGTCTGCGCATGCGGACGCTTGGCGGCCAGGAACCCGGCTTCGGCCGGGTTTTTCATTTGTGGCGCGAGGGCGTATGGCGCCCTGATTCGGGCGCAGCCCGTGCGTTTCAAGCCTCGCCGCCGTCCGTCTCCCACGCCAGCCGCGAGGCATAGTTGCGCACATCCTCGGGCCAGGACGCGACCTGTTCCGCGTAGCGCTTGCGATCGTCGGCATACAGCGCGCGCGTGGCTTCCTCGAATCCGGGCAGGTTGCCGGCCAGGCTGCACATGAAGAGATAGGCGGCTTCCTGCCGTTCGCGCTTGCGGTCGCGGACTTCATTGTCGCGGCGCGCCTGTTCGACCAGCTTGCGCAGCGCCACCGACGCGCCGCCGGGCTGCGCGGCCAGCCAGTCCCAGTGGCGCGGCAGCAGCGTCACTTCGCGCGGCACCACGCCCAGCTTGGGGCGACCGCGGCCGCGCGGGGCTTCGGGTGTGGCGTCGTCCGACTCTGGGGTATCGGCGACAACTGGGGGCGGCGGCGCGTGGCGCGCGACGACTTCCTCGTCGGTGCCGCTCAGGTTCAGGTCGACCTGGTGGCCGGTCCTGTCGTTGAAGATCAGCACGGGGGCGGACGGCGAAGAGGGCGGGGCGTGCTTGACGGCGAGCGCTACGTCGGCCAGGGAGCCGGAGGCGAGGATGTGGTGGCCGGCGAAGGCGGTGTGGGGGGCGGCAGCGAGAGAGACCGTGGTCATGAGGCGCCTGGAGCTAGGGTTTCGATGTGTTTATTTTAATCCGGGTAAAAATTGGAGTCAACGAAATGCCTGGGCTGCGTTCTGGGAAGTGGGGCCCTCGGCACTGGCCCGCGCTACCTTGCAATAGATAACGGCGAGCCGTCAATGCCGGCTCGCCGCTGTGCACTCAGGCGCAAGCCCGAGTCTTACTGGATGAGTTCGAGCACGCTGCGCTCCAAGGCGCCGGTGGGACGACATTCGATCGTGGGTTGGACGTATTGATGCGCAGCTTTTTCCGCGGCAGGGAAAGAGGCCGCGCCACCGGTGTTGAAGCCGATCGTGTCGGTCGGGAACTTGTACACATTGGCGCCATCCGTCGCCTGAACGTCACGTGTCACGACGTACTTGGTATTTGCGGTGATTCGAGTCTGCGACTTGCCCAGCGATTCGAAGATCAGATTCATGCGTCCTTCGAGGGTCATTTTCCGCTTCACCCTGAAGGTCGTGACGCCGCTCGACATCCAATATTCCCGATCGGCCGCCGAAGCGGGGAATGATTGGGTTTGGACGCCGCTGGCTTTCTGGTCCTGCAGATTCAGGTGCCCGCAGTCCACATACTGTTCCGGCGATCCGCTATAGCTCAGGTTCATCAGGCCCGAACTCTTGTCCAGGTTGTTGATGACGAAGAACTGCTTGCCGATGGCGGGGACGGCCTTGGTCCAGACCTCGTCGATGGGCTTGTCCACCACTTTCGAGTTCGAGGGCGCGGCGGCCAGCGACGGCGGTCGGTAATCAACTTTCGTGGCACAGCCGGCAAGCGTTGCGGCGATCAGTACGGAAAGAACAGCTTTTTTCAACTTGCTTCTCCTACGGACGGCGGGGACGTTGCCTCTTTCACGGCGGCGTCGCATCGCCGAAGCGATTTCTGATTTGTTCTTAGGCCCGCTGCCGCCAGGGTGCTGCGACGGCGTTCGGTGGTGTGCGGTCACGCTGACGTGCCATGAGCGCGGGGCAGAAGGTAACACAAGTTCACATGTGTATTTCCCACATGTGGCCGCCCGTCAGGCGGCTCGTTTTGCTTCAGGGCGACAAGGTGTCCCCAATAGGTATTGCGCATGAGGATTGGCCGCCTGCGCATAGAGCCTTGGCGTCGATGAGGTCGTTCGACCGTCACGCCAGACTGGTGAGTTTGTGGTCTGCCGGGTAAAAGTGGTCGCAGCAACGTCGTGCGCGGTGGGCGACAGGCAGTGGGATTGCACATTTCCGGCCGCTAAGTGCTTGATTCACAAAGCTCCAAAAAATTTTCCTAGGGTCAACACCTAGAAAAAAAGCCTGCTCGGCGTATAATCTTGCTTTGCGCCCGGAGTTACCCATGCGTCTCGTACAAAAAGCGCTCACCTTCGACGATGTGTTGCTGGTGCCTGCGTATTCCGAGGTCCTGCCTCGCGACACTTCCCTGGCCACGCGCCTGTCTCGCAACATCACCCTGAACATCCCGCTTGTGTCCGCCGCCATGGACACCGTGACGGAGTCGCGCCTGGCCATCGCCATGGCGCAAGAGGGTGGCATCGGGATCATCCACAAGAACCTGTCCGCCGACGCCCAGGCCCGTGAAGTGGCCCGCGTCAAGCGTCACGAGTTCGGCATCGTGATCGATCCGGTCACGGTCACTCCCCTGATGAAGGTGCGCGACGCCATCGCGCTGCAGCGCCAGCACGGCATCTCCGGCCTGCCGGTGGTCGAAGGCGGCAAGCTGGTCGGTATCGTCACCAACCGCGACCTGCGCTTCGAAGAGAACCTCGACCAGCCGCTGCGCAACATCATGACCCCGCAGGATCGCCTGGTCACGATGAAGGAAGGCGCGACGCTGGACGAAGCCCAGGCCCTGATGCACAAGCATCGCCTGGAGCGCGTGCTGATCGTCAACGACGGCTTCGAGCTGCGCGGCCTGGCCACAGTCAAGGACATCGTCAAGAACACCGAGCATCCGGTCGCCAACAAGGACGCCCTGGGCCAGCTGCGCGTGGGCGCGGCGGTGGGCGTGGGCGCCGGCACCGAAGAGCGCGTCGAGAAGCTGGTCGCCGCGGGCGTCGACGTGCTGATCGTCGACACCGCGCACGGCCACTCCCGTGGCGTGCTGGAAGGCGTGCGCTGGGTCAAGCAGAATTTCCCCAAGGTTGAAGTCATCGGCGGCAACATCGCCACCGCCGCCGCCGCGCGCGCGCTGGTCGAGTACGGCGCCGACGGCGTCAAGGTCGGCATCGGCCCCGGCTCCATCTGCACCACCCGCATCGTCGCGGGCGTGGGCGTGCCGCAGATCACCGCGATCTCCGACGTGGCCAAGGCGCTGGAAGGCACGGGCGTGCCGCTCATCGCCGACGGCGGCATCCGCTACTCGGGCGACGTGGCCAAGGCCATCGCCGCCGGCGCCTCCGCCTGCATGATGGGCGGCATGTTCGCCGGCACGGAAGAGTCCCCCGGCGAAGTCGTGCTGTTCCAGGGCCGTTCGTACAAGTCGTACCGCGGCATGGGCAGCCTGGGCGCCATGACGGAAGGCTCGGCCGACCGATACTTCCAGGACCCGGCCAACAACGCCGACAAGCTGGTCCCCGAAGGCATCGAAGGCCGCGTCCCCTACAAGGGCAGCGTGCTGGCCATCATTTACCAACTGGTCGGCGGCATCCGCGCCTCGATGGGCTACTGCGGCTGCGCCACCATCGACGACATGCGCACCAAGACCGAATTCGTGGAGATCACCTCCGCGGGCGTGCGCGAGTCGCATGTGCACGACGTGCAGATCACCAAGGAAGCGCCCAACTACCGCGCCGACTGATCCACACAGTCAACTACAATGTCAGGCATCACGCACCGGCAGAATCGCAAAATCAGTCAGCGGTTCTGCCGGTGCGGTTTTATTTCCAATAGGTAGAGTCTCATGCACCAGCGCATCCTCATCCTGGACTACGGTTCGCAAGTCACCCAACTGATCGCCCGTCGCGTCCGCGAAGCCGGCGTCTATTCCGAAGTGCACCCGGGCGACGTCGACGACGCCTTCGTGCGCGAGCAGCTGGCCCAGGGCCTGAAGGGCATCATCCTGTCCGGCAGCCACGCCTCGGCCTACGAAGAAGGCTCCATGCGCGTGCCGCACGCCGTGTTCGAGCTGGGCGTGCCGGTGCTGGGCATCTGCTACGGCATGCAGTCCATGGCGCAGCAGCTGGGCGGTGTCGTCAGCTTCTCCGACCACCGTGAATTCGGCTACGCCGAAGTCCGCGCGCACGGCCACACCAAGCTGCTCGACGGCCTGGCCGACTTCACGACGGACGAAGGCCACGGCATGCTCAAGGTCTGGATGAGCCACGGCGACAAGGTCACCGCGCTGCCGCCGGGCTTCAAGCTGATGGCGTCCACGCCGTCCTGCCCGATCGCCGGCATGGCCGACGAAGACCGCAAGTTCTACGCCGTGCAGTTCCACCCCGAAGTCACGCACACCGTGCAGGGCAAGGCCATGCTGTCGCGCTTCGTCAACGAGATCTGCGGTTGCCAGGGCGACTGGAACATGCCCGACTACGTGGCCGAAGCCGTGGCCCGCATCCGCGAGCAGGTCGGCGACGACGACGTCATCCTGGGCCTGTCCGGCGGCGTGGATTCCTCGGTGGCCGCGGCCCTGATCCACAAGGCCATCGGTGACAAGCTCACCTGCGTTTTCGTCGACCACGGCCTGCTGCGCCTGGACGAAGGCAAGCAGGTCATGCAGACCTTCGCCGAGAACATGGGCGTCAAGATCATCCACATCGACGCGACGGCTCAGTTCATGGGCAAGCTGTCCGGCGTGGCTGATCCCGAAGCCAAGCGCAAGATCATCGGCCGCGAATTCGTGGAAGTGTTCCAGGACCAGGCCGGCAAGCAGAAGAGCGCCAAGTGGCTGGCCCAGGGCACCATCTATCCCGACGTCATCGAATCGGCCGGCGCCAAGACCGGCAAGGCCACCTCGATCAAGTCGCACCACAACGTCGGCGGCCTGCCCGACACGCTGAACCTGAAGCTGCTGGAGCCGCTGCGCGAACTGTTCAAGGACGAAGTCCGCGAACTGGGCGTGGCCCTGGGCCTGCCGCCGCAGATGGTCTACCGTCATCCGTTCCCGGGTCCTGGCCTGGGCGTGCGGATCCTGGGCGAGGTCAAGCACGAGTACGCCGAACTGCTGCGTCGCGCCGATGCGATCTTCATCGAAGAGCTGCGCAACACCAAGGACGAGGCCAGCGGCCTGACCTGGTACGAGCTGACCTCGCAGGCGTTTGCCGTGTTCCTGCCGGTGAAGTCGGTAGGGGTGATGGGCGATGGGCGGACGTATGAGTATGTCGTCGCGCTGCGCGCGGTGCAGACGTTTGACTTCATGACGGCCGACTGGGCGCCGCTGCCGCATCCGTTGCTGGCTCGGGTTTCTTCGCGGATTATTAATGAGGTCCGCGGGATTAACCGGGTGGTGTATGACGTGTCGAGCAAGCCGCCTGCGACGATTGAGTGGGAATGACGGAGCGTCTTTCGGGGGCTATCGCCAGGTATCGGTAGAAGTGACTTAACTTGTTGATTCTAAAAGTATAAGTTGCGTTTTCTATCGGTGGCTATCGCCGGCCAGCAGAACAGGTCGGCGACAGAACTGACGGTAAGCCCCCGGAGGTCGGATCCAGACCTTCCTGTTTACTATTGAGACCGAACCGGTCTTTGACGGTAAAAAACTCCTGAGGAAAGCTTATTTCATGCGGCTTTCCGAGCATCAACGGGTCTCCAGGTCCCTGACGGTAAAAGCCGTCACGAACAGGAGGAACACCCTCAATGCTCACCGACACTGCACTGCGCAATCTCAAGCCTAAGTCCAAGATTTATAAGGTTTTTGACCGCGATGGCATGTACGTGGCGGTATCGCCCGTCGGCACCATCACCTTCCGCTACGACTACCGTCTCAACGGGCGCCGCGAGACGCTCACGCTCGGACGGTACGGGCCGGCCGGCATGTCGCTGGCCATGGCGCGCGAGCGATTGCTCGACGCCAAGCGGTCGGTCGATCAGGGCCTTTCCCCGGCGCTCGAGAAGCAGCGGGCCAAACGGCGGCTGACGGCCGCCAGGACCTTCGGCGAGATGACGGCACGCTGGCTGGCCGATGCCCGCATGGCCGACAGCACCCGGGCGATGCGCAAGCACATCATCGACCGCGACATCCTGCCGGTCTTCCAGAACCGGAAGCTGAAGGAAGTCACCCCTGATGACCTACGGGCGCTGTGCAACAAGGTGAAGGCCCGCGGCGCACCGGCCACGGCCATCCACGTCCGCGACATCGTGAAGCAGGTCTATGCCTTCGCCATCCTGCACGGCGAACGGCTCGCCAACCCGGCCGACGACGTGAAGGCGGCCTCGATCGCGACCTTCGTTCCCAAGGACCGGGCGCTGTCGCCTGCCGAGATCCGGCTGGCCTTCCACCAACTGGAGACCATCGCGTCCTATCCGACCATCCGGTTGGCCTTGCGCCTGATCCTGTTGACGATGGTGCGCAAGAGCGAACTGGTCGAGGCCACCTGGAACGAGGTGGATTTCGAGAACGCCACCTGGACGATCCCGAAGGCGCGGATGAAGGGGCGCAAGCCGCACGTGGTCTACCTGTCGCGGCAGGCGATGGACATTTTCGTGGCCTTGCACACCTGCGCGGCAGGATCGCGGTTCGTGCTGCCGTCGCGCTATGACCCCGATCGGTGCATGTCGCATGCCACGCTCAACCGGGTGACCCAGCTCATTGGTTCACGCGCGAAGGAAGCCGGGTTGCCGCTGGAGCCCTTCACGGTGCACGACCTGCGGCGCACTGCGTCCACGCTGCTCAACGAGGTGGGCTTCAACGGGGACTGGATCGAGAAGTGCCTGGCGCACGAAGAAGGCAGCCGGACGTCGCGGTCGGTCTACAACAAGGCCGAGTACGCCGGGCCACGGCGGCACATGCTCCAGGAGTGGGCCGACATGGTGGAGGCATGGATCGATGGGCGCACGCATGTGCCGAAGCTGGTGCCGGAGGACGTGTCGGTCCCGGTGCTCAGCCCGGCTTTGTGAGGGAGGAGCGCATGATGACCTTGATGAGGATCGCTGCTAGTGGGCAGCCCGGGGTTTGAATTTGTCCAGAAAAGATCACTATGGATGGTCTTTTCCTCAATTTTTCAAACCTGCCATCCTTGGCGGTAGTTTATAAATCTGATATTTTGAGCACTATGGATGCTCAAAATTCAGGAAAATTGAACCGCTTGCTTGCCGAACTGGGCGATACGCGGCTGGTGTCCAGCCGCTGGCTGCGCGCGCATGACTATTCCAACAGCCTGGTCGCGCGCTATGTCGGCAGTGGCTGGCTGGTGTCGCCGGCGCGTGGCGTCTACATGCGCGCGGGCGGGCGCCTGCAGTGGGATGGGGTGGTCCGCAGCCTGCAGGTCGGGGAGGGCATGCCACTGCATGTCGGGGGGCGCTTTGCGCTGGCCTTGCAAGGGCACGAGCACTACTTGCGCCTGGGCGATGCCGGGACGATCACGCTTTACGGACCGACGCCTCCGCCGGGCTGGGTCGGCAAACTGTCCATGGAGCAGCGCTTCGAGTACCAGGGCAAAGAGCCGTTCGATCTGCCGGCCGTGTCCTTCACTGTGGAAGTCTCCGAGAAGGCGCTGTCCGAGGCGGGCTTGGCCTGGCATTCCGTTGCGCCTGGTGTCGATGCCTTGGTCTGCTCGACGCCCGAGCGGGCCATGCTGGAGTTGTGCGATGGCATATCGGATGCGGCGGGGGTCTACGAGGCCGATGCGCTGATGCAGGCCATGACCACGCTGCGCCCGCAGCGCGTCGGCTTGCTGCTGCGTCACTGCCGCAGCATCAAGGCCAAGCGGCTGTTCCTGGCGCTGGCCGATCGCCATCGGCATGCGTGGCTGGCGCATGTGCCGTTGGATGGCGTCGATCTGGGCCGGGGCAAGCGTGCGCTGGTGCCTAGCGGGCGCCTGCATCCGACCTACCAGATCACCTTGCCAGGAGACCTCGATGAGCACCTGGCTTGATCGGTGGGATCGGCGCTACACCGACCGGGTTCGGCTGCTGGTCGAGATCCTGCCCGTGCTAGCCCAGGAGCCGCGCTTCGCGCTCAAGGGCGGCACCGCTATCAACCTGTTCGAGCATGACCTGCCGCGTCTGTCGGTGGACATCGACCTGGCCTGGCTGCCGGTGCATGACTATGCCGAGGATGCGAAGCTGATCGCCGAAGCACTCGGACAGCTGGCCGACGCGATGCGCGCCCGGCCTTTGCAATTGCAGGTGCAAGCTTCAGCGGGCGAAGGCGGGGCGGTCACCCGGCTGGTGGCCAGTCGCGGCCGCGCGCGTGTGCAGATCGAGACGACGCCGGTGATGCGCGGGACGGTGCATCCGGTGCGGGCCATGGTCGTGCGCCCGAAGGTAGAGGAGGCGTTCGGCTTCGCCGAAGTGCAGGTACTGGATTTCGCCGACCTGTATGCCGGAAAGCTGGAGGCGGCATTGTCGCGGCAGCATCCGCGTGATCTGTTCGACGTGGGCTTGTTGCTGGAGGATGAGCGGGCGGATGCTGGTCTTTGGCGGACATTTCTCGTGTACCTGACATGCAGTCCTAAGCCAGCATGGGAAATGCTGGCGCCGCGCGTACCTGCGGATTTCGAGGCCACCTTCGAGGCCCATTTCAACGGCATGACGACCGAGCCTATTAGCGCGGCGGCATTGCTGGAGAGCCGCGAGCGTCTGTTGGCACGAGTGGCGCATTGGCTGGACGAGCCGTCGCGCGCCTTTCTGCAATCGGTCGAGGATGAGCAGCCGGATTTCGGGTTGATTGGCCTTACTCATGCAGCCGACCTGCCCGGGGTGCGGCGCAAGCTGCACAACCTGGCGCGGCGCACGGCGGCCAAACGTGCTGCGGATCGTGGGCAGTTGGCGGACGTGCTGGCACGCATCAAGGCGCGCTGAAACGGGGGCAATATAAGCGGATGGAGCGATCGCGATGGTTTACGATTTCACACTGGTCTATGCGTTGAATCCTGAACGGGATTCGCAGGATGAGATCCTGCGCCGGCTGGCCGGCAGCGACTGTGCCGATGCCACGGTGGGCTGGGGTCGGCCTAGGCACGTTGCCCTGGCCTTCAGCCGGGAGGCACTAGGCCGCGATGCTGGGCGTTGGCGCCGAGCTGGCCGCGCCGGAAAACCGCCAGGACGGCGATCGCATCATCATCGCCGGGCGCGACAGCGCGCAGGACAGCATCAATCAGGTCGGCCAGGAGATGACCCGGCGCAACCTCAACATCCAGCCCACGCTGACAGAGCGACCGGGCCTGCCGGTGCGCATCATCGTCAACCGGGATCTGGTGCTTCGGCCGTACCAGCCGCTGTTCTTCAATCGGGGGACTTCACGATGAGCACGACCAAGAAGCTGCGACTGGGGCCACTGCCCAAGACCGAGAGCATCAAGCTGACCTTTGCCTGCCCGGCCAGCCTGAAAGCCGACCTCGACCGCTACGCCGCGCTGCACGCGCAGGCGTATGGTGAGACCGTCGATGCCGTGACGCTGATCCCGCACATGCTGGAGGCGTTTATGGTCAGGGATCGGGTGTTCAAGAAGGAAGCAGCGGCGAAACAGCCCTGAAGAAGCGAACACTATCTCGGTAAGCGGCGAGCAGTTGCGTAAATGCAGAGGTAGCGAGGATAATGTATCGCTTATGTATTGCAGATCGCAATGCCAGTGCTAGCCATGAAGAGCATCCGAAATCAGCCTACCGCGTTTCGCTTCGACCCAACTGTCAAGGCCTCCCTGTCCTTCATCGCAGAGCGGGACGGCCGCAGTATGGCGAACATGCTCGAATGGCTAATTCGTAGGCACTGCGAGGCGGAAGGACTGGGATGGCCACCACAAGGTTGTGAGATAACGGTTGCGAAGCCCCAGCCGGTATGCCCTGTGACCCCAAAACAAGAGGGGGTGCATGCAAGAGAAAAAGGGAAGAGCGCTGAATGACGAACGGATGGTTTAGGCCACGTCGGTCTTTGACGCCAAAAAAGCTTCGGAAAGGATTTCGGTAATGCCGGATGCTCTAGTCAAAAATGAGGAAATTGATTCAAAGTGTGTGCTTTCAGTCAGGATTTCTTAGAAACGAATAACTAAAAAATGGCGATCTTCACTGTAGAGACGACACGATCCAAGAATCACAATAAGCTAATCAGCATCCGAGGCGAGGCTGGTGGGCTTTCTACGCTCGTATTGCCGCGCTTTGCGCTGATAGGTCCCGGAGACCGTCTTCGCATGCGCTCACCTGCAACGACCCGACTCGTAGAGTTGGAGGGTGTCGGGCGCAAAAACTGGATCAAAATTGTTCCAACATACGTCGCGAAAGGCCAGATGCAGTTGGCTGGTGACTCTTACGAACTTGAGTTTCGCGAAATTGAGTCTGCCGCCGATTATGAAAGCTACGAAAGGCTCGAGAGCTTTCACTACCGTGGCCGGAGTACGGACACAGAGCCGGGCGTTACAGATGATGGACCCAAAGGGGTAGGTGGACGTAAAGGCGTCGTGTTGGCGGTACTTCGTGTGGGAAGCAAGTCCCGCGTTGTCGGCTATATCGAGCTACAAATGCCGCTAATGATGTGCAAGCCGCGGCACAATCTCTTCAGCTTCCCCTTTAGCCATCCCGCTACCGGGATCGAGTGGAAGACATGGCTTGGAGATGGCCAGCAGCATGTGAATCTTATCGTGCGGATAGCACGCGTCGTTGTGGATCCTGAGTTCCGTGGACTTGGCATATCATCGCAGTTGGTTGAACAAGCGAAACAATATGCCGCCAGTCGTTGGCACGTCGGGGGTAGACGCCCACTGTTTATCGAAATATCAGCGGAGATGCTCCGATACGTTGACTTCGTAACCCGCCATGGTCTCCTGCATATTGGTGACACCGAAGGTAACTTGGAACGAATCTTTAAGGATCTCCGCAGTATCGAGCGGGGGGCATCTGGCAAGTCTCAGATAATGAGTCTTCAACGAAGATATCACGCGGCCTTTGGCGCATACTGCGAACAAACGGGACGCAGCTTTGACGAAGCGCGGGTCATTCTTTCGGAACTTCTCGTTAAGCATGATCCGCGCAGCGCAATGCCATCGGATGAATGGCTGGCCTTTCGGCCGCTTCTTCGCTTTCCAATTCCGTACCACTTGGCCGGTCTCGACTCGCAAGCGGCGTCCTACGTCACCACGTCTCTCGCCAAGCTGAGAAGTATCAACGGAAGTTACCAAGTGACAACGACACAAGAAGCTATTCCTGAAGAGGTCGTCAACGAGCGACACAAAACCCAAGTCCGTCTTAGAGCCATTGAGGTATGGGTCGACCACGAACTCTCTCTCTCCGCCTTTGTCCGATTGGCCATGGACAGCTTCGGTATTGAGAGCCCGAGACTGCGCACGAAGCTGCTTGGCCCGGTTGACATTGAGTTGGCCGCTGGCAACATTTTTCTTGTTACAGGCTCAAGTGGTGCGGGGAAGTCCATCCTTCTAGATGCGATTTGCGGTAAGTCTACTCACGGCCTACTTTTACGTGGAAGGATTGAACGGGGAGGCAAGCGCGCTGCGGAACTTGAGTCACTGCCTTCTAGCGTTCCGCTACTACAGTACTTCGGAGAGCGCTATGGCGCTGAGCGAGCATTCGACGTACTGTGCCGTGTCGGCCTTAGCGAAGCAATGGTCTTTATTAAACCCTTCTCAATGCTTAGCATGGGACAGAGATATCGGGCAATGCTCGCTGATCTCCTCCTGAGTGGGGCCGATATCTGGGTCATCGACGAATTCTGCTCCAATCTTGATCCAGTTACCGCGTCAGTCATTTCTACCCAAATTCGCCGACTGGCAAAGCAACATGGAATCGTTCTTGTGGCGGCAGCAGCAAACGTTTCTCACTTCGTAGCCGATTTGGCGCCAGAGCGCATACTGGTTGTACGCACCGGCGGTGAGACCCTGCTAATGGGCATGAAGGAGTTTCAGGATGGTCTCTATGAAAAAGGCATTTGATTCATTCGGAAACGTCGTCGAGTCCAGCCCGTACGCTGTGCTCGACCCAATCATAAAATCAACGTTTTCTGCTAGACAAAACAGAATAGTTGTCGGTAGCTCCAAGTCAAAGCCGACTGATCAAGACTTGATCTACATAGGTAAGGTATTTGAGTCATGTCCGACAACCAACATGTTAGGTGCTGACGTATGGCTAGACGTCGCATTTCCCCATGTTATCTACATCACCGGAACTCGTGGGAGCGGCAAGAGTTTCGATCTCGGAGTTCTCATTGAAGGAATATCCGAACTCACGAGCAATAGTGCGGTTCAACGCGAAGTAGAGCCGATTGCTAGTATACTTATCGACACACAAAATCAGTTTTGGACATTAAAGCACCCGCCTTCAGACAAGGTTCCTGAGCATGTCGACCAGATTGCTAGTCTTGAGTCGTGGAAAATAAGTCCTAACGCACTTAAAGACGCTAAGCTCTGGGTGCCGCGAGGCACACAAAGTCTCCTTGGCACAGAGGTTGCGTTCGCACTGCGCCCTAGAGATGTATCCCTGGGTGACTGGTGCATGCTATTGGGTCAAGAGGTGTACAGCGCGCAGGGCCACATTCTCAGGAGCGCCCTAGGTCGCCTTGCGGGGAGCGACTTCGACGTTAGCGACCTCATCTCTGATGTTCGGCGCGACTCAAATTGGATTGGGGTCGCAGACAGCAGCCGCAACGCTGTCATCTATAAGCTCGAGGACTATGCAGCGTCCCAACTCTTTGACAAGAACGGGCTCACATTCGAACAACTAGTGCAGGACGGTTCTTGCAATGTGCTAATGCTGCGAGAACTCTCCGACGTGGATAAGTCGCTTGTTACAGCGATCGTGGCGAGGATGCTTTTTCATCGAATGGGGGAATATCATGTTAAACGGAAACTTGCTCGCTTTCAGAACTTGCCTGATCCGCAGCCACAATTGCCATCTAGATGTTGGCTCATCATTGATGAAGCGCACGTCGTTGCTGGAAAAGGTGATGCTAGCCCCGCTCGAGACGCGCTAGTTGAGTATGTCAAACGAGGCCGAGATGCTGGTCTATCATTAGTCCTCGCTACACAACAGCCGTCTGCTGTGGACGATCGCATATTGAGTCAAGTAAATTTGTCGTTCAGTCATCGTCTCACGTTCCAAAGCGATGTGAACGCTGCGATTTCGAGAATTCCAACCAAGTCGGTTGGCCAACTGCGTAGTGGGGGAGTCACGATCGGTGATTTTGGCGACATTTTGAGGTATTTAGATTCTGGCGATTGCTTTATCGGAGATCACTCAACCAGTCGCACTATACTTGTGAAGATTAGACCAAGGATTACCGCACATGGTGGGTACAGCCCAAGCCGCTGACTTCGCAATATTCATGCGGAAGATCGGCTATTCAGTCGGTCTGGAGAACCTCGTTGCGCGCGCGGGTGATTTTGGTCGGGCCTACGCAGCTCGCGAGAGCTTTCGCTATGCTGATTGGGTCCGACTAGTCCATGAAAACTGGGGTCTGAAGAGCGACAATATCAGTGACGTTTTCGCATCTTTGAGGGTCGTTCGTATTGTTAATCGCGATCCCATACCAGGTCCAATAGGTGAGGCACTCGGGATACTTGCACGTCGGCTCGATGGCGAGGGATATGAGCGAGCAGTCAGATTCTTGGTGCTTCTGGCCGTCATAGCACAAGACGGCGATATATTTCTCAATGCTCTTGCGAGTAATTTTAGACGTGAGGAGTTCAGAGGCTCACTCCAACAAGTTATCCGCTCCAAACGAGAAGCTCTTTTTTCAGTGTTTGGTAGCTATCAGGAGAAGGAGGCTGTATTTCGTGCGGTTACGATCGACAGGCAGAGGACGAATCGTGGGAGCTCCGGTGGAAAAACCCTCGATTCGCTGGCGAAGGGACGCCCGCTCACAGATCGAACGACCGGTTTCGGTCTTCCGCAGAAGCTCGACCTGACGCGTCTTGAGGAGCCATCGGGTGATTACCTAGACAAGGTTCTCGTCACTCGGCGGGGCTGGGCGGAGGCTCTAGGTCTTTATCACGGATCTCTCACCGAGGAAGGCATTCGGCTACTCTCATGGCTTCGGGAAAGCAACTTTGGGTGTGGGGCGGGCCCGTTCTTAGTTTGGCCCACCTCGTTCGAGATCGCTAAAGCGCGCTTCGATTTTAGGACTTTCTCGACAATACCGATCCAGTCGACGCTCGACTTCATCCGGGTTGTTGCTGAGGGACTGTGTGGCCGACCAGCGACATCATCTAGCAGTTCACCTTCGGGAGTCTCCTTCGTGTCTTATGTTGCAGCGGTGTACGATGACTTCAGATCGCTGTCCCAGAACCGAAACATGATCCGCAACGAGTTACCGTTGGAAGTGCTCGGTGCAACTTGGTACGCCGAAGGGGAAACCAATGGTGCTCCGGTGACTCTTGAGAGATCACTGCTTGACGCAGCCTCCCTTGAGGGAGACTTGGTCATCCGTACATCTCAAACCATCGAGCTAGCTATTACAGTGAAGCGCCGTGAAAGTATCTCTGCACACTGAATTCGTCGGCAATCTAACCGAAATTGGCGACGCAAAGGTTGCATCGCGCGTATTGCGAAAGCTCTTTGATAAGGGTGGTCAGTTCATTGTCCAAGCAAAGGACGATCATCGGTATCACGGCATCAAAGATGGTTGGATTCGCTATATTAGCCAAGGCAAAGCTGCGTATCGAGTAATCTATATTAAGAATGGAGATAGTGTCCTTCTATATCGTGTGGGCCCACATTCAGTCGAGGATAACCTCGGGGCACCCGACGGTACGAGTGGTCATCACATAGTCCAAGATCCCATTCGAGAGGCGATGAGGATAGCTCCCGGAAATCACTTCTCCATTGCAGAAATGGCCGAAGCGCAGTTTGCCATTGAGGATGTTGTTCAGGAAAATCCTTTGAAGGAAAGGCGCCTATTAAACAATCACGCGGATCGGTTCCTTTACGGAAATTTGTTGGGGCGCCGATTTCTCCCGCATCGGGATGTGTATCTAATGTCGCCCTACCTCAGCATGGATCTTCTTCGTCCAACCCATGCCTTCGGGCAAATGTTAGACGAGCTGATTGAGGGCGGCGCGACAGTTTGGCTCATCTCCAAGCCACCGAACGCCTCAGAGATTTCTCTTTTCGAACAACTATCTGCGCGCCAAATCAACGTTTTCTTCTGCCAAGAAGTGCATGCTAAAGTCTACGCTTTCATCCTCAACCGAGATGAACTCAATCCGGATCAGAAGACAAACAAAGATCTAATCGTAGTTGGTTCGGCTAACATGACTTGGCAGGGGTTGAATCCGAAAGGTCTGCAATCTGAAAATATTCAATATGAATTGTCTTATGACGTTCCAACCGATGACTGGTCCGACGTTGAGCAATTTCTTTTGCATGTAGCAGGTCTGAGCACCGAGCTAGATGTTATTCGATCAAGCCTTGCGAAGTAGAGGAGAAAATTTCAGATGACCCCCAAAGAGTACTATGCCTCGTGCAATCTCATAGACAACCCGTTTCGTCCTAGTGCTATCGGTGTAGATGACCCCCGCGCCGGAATTTGGGTTGGCTACGACAAACAGCAAGCCGCACTTGAGCGCCTCTTGAAGCGGGTAAGGGCAGACCAAGTCGGCCTCACGAGTTTCGTGCTGCTCTATGGTACATGGGGCACGGGCAAGTCACATGCACTCCTCTGGAGCAGGAATTGGGTTAAGAAGACATCTTCTGGCGTGGCTTACTACCTTCCCACTTTGAAGCGCGACAAAGGAAAGCTCGCTCTAAATCTTGCGCTGAAGGAAGACGTCGTTGAGAGTGGCCAACTACCGGAGGACCTTCACAATTATTATGCTTGGCTAT
>NZ_JBICCO010000075.1:0-34841 GCF_043119405.1 Achromobacter sp. 413638 | reverse complement strand
GTTCGCTTTCATACTCCGCCGCCTGCTGCAGGCTGTGGCGGTGATGCTCACCGTCGCGCTGCTGGCATTCGTGCTATTTCAATACGTCGGCGATCCCGTCACCATCATGCTGGGCCAGGACGCCACCGACGCCGAACGCGTCGAGCTGCGTGAGCGCCTGGGCCTGAACGAGCCCGCCGTCGTCCAGTTCGGCCACTTCGTCGCCAACGCCGCGCAGGGCAATTTCGGCATCTCCCTGCGCCAGAGCGAACCCGTTTCCTCGCTGCTGAAGTCGCGCCTGCCGGCCACGCTGGAACTGTCGCTGGTCGCGGCGGTGCTGGCGCTGGTGGTCGGCGTGCCGCTGGGCGTGTATACCGCGCTCAAGCGCAACAGCATGCTGTCGCAGCTGCTGCTGGCCGGCTCGCTGCTGGGCGTGTCGCTGCCTACTTTCCTCATCGGCATCCTGCTGATCCTGGTGTTCTCGGTGCAGCTGGGCTGGCTGCCCAGCTACGGACGCGGCGAGACCGTCAGCCTGGGCTGGTGGTCGTCGGGCCTGTTCACGGCCGATGGCTGGAAGCACCTGATCCTGCCGTCGATCACGCTGTCGCTGTTCCAGATGACGCTGGTGCTGCGCCTGGTGCGCTCGGAAATGCTGGAAGTGCTGCGCTCGGACTACATCAAGTTCGCCCGTGCGCGCGGGCTCAAGCGCCGCGCCATCCACTTCGGCCACGCGCTCAAGAACACGATGGTGCCCGTCATCACCATCACCGGCCTGCAGCTGGGCGGCATCATCGCCTTCGCCATCGTCACGGAAACCGTGTTCCAGTGGCCGGGCATGGGCCTGCTGTTCATCCAGGCCGTGCAATTCGCCGACGTGCCGGTCATGGCCGCCTATCTGTGCCTGATCGCGCTGGTCTTCGTGGTGATCAACCTGATCGTCGATCTTCTGTATTTCGTCGTGGACCCGCGCCTGCGCGCCGGGATGACCCGCGCCGGGGGGGCTCACTGATGCGCGCCGTACTCAAACGCTGGTGGGACAGCGACCTGGCCTGGGCCTGGCGCCGCGCCCCGGTCGCCATCGCCGCCACCATCCTGCTGGCGCTGCTGCTGATCGGTTCCTTTGGCGCCGGCTGGGTGGCGCCGCACAATCCCTTCGACCTGACCAAGGTGGAACTGCTGGACGCGCTGCTGCCGCCGGCATGGCAGGCCAATGGCCAGCCGACCTACCTGCTGGGCACCGACAGCCAGGGCCGCGACCTGTACTCGGCCATTCTGTACGGCACGCGGGTGTCCCTGCTGATCGGCCTGGCCGCGGTGGCGCTGTCCATGGTCATCGGCATCGTGCTGGGCCTGGTCTCGGGCTACGCGGGCGGGCGCATCGACGCCTTCATCATGCGCGTGGCCGACGTGCAGCTGTCGTTCCCGGCCATCCTGATCGCGCTGCTAATCGACGGCGTGGCGCGCGCCGCGGTGCCGCGCGAGCTGCACGAGGTGATCGCCTTCCCAGTGCTGGTCGGCGCGATCGCGCTTGCCGGCTGGCCGCAGTACGCCCGCACGGTGCGCGGCTCCACCCTGGTGGAGAAGAACCGCGAATACGTGCAGGCCGCGCGCGTGATCGGCGTGGCCTCGCCCGTCATCATGTTCCGCCACGTGCTGCCCAATGTGCTGGGACCGGTGCTGGTGCTGGCCACGGTGCACCTGGCCACCGCCATCATCACCGAGGCGACGCTGTCGTTCCTGGGCGTGGGCGTGCCGCCGACGTCGCCGTCGCTGGGCACGTTGATCCGCATCGGCAACGATTTCCTGTTCTCCGGCGAATGGTGGATCGTCATCTTCCCCGGACTGGCGCTGGTGCTGTTGGTGCTGTCGGTCAACCTGCTCGGTGACTGGCTGCGCGACGCGCTCAACCCGCGACTGATGTGATGTGGCCCACCCCCGAAGCGCTGCGCGCTTCCCCCTCAAGGGGGCATGCCTGCGGACCGGCAAAGCCGGCTCCGCGGCATCCCGATGGAACCGTCTACGCTCCGTGGGGGCATGTCGCGGCAGTACGTGGACAACTGAATTTGAGATATATCCATGAGCGCATTACTTGAAGTCCGCAACCTGCGCGTGGAGTTCCCCACGCGCCGCGGCACGCTGCGCGCGCTGGACGACGTGTCCTTCTCGATCGAGGCGGGCGAGGTCCTGGGCGTGGTCGGCGAATCCGGCGCCGGCAAGTCGCTGACCGGCGCGGCCATCATCGGCCTGCTGGAGCCGCCGGGGCGCGTGGCCGCCGGCGAGATCCTGCTGGGCGGTCGCCGCATCGACAACCTGCCCGACGAGCAGATGCGCCGTGTGCGCGGCCGCGAGATCGGCGCCGTGTTCCAGGATCCGCTGACCTCGCTGAATCCGCTGTACACCGTGGGTCGGCAGCTGGCCGAGACCATCGTCACGCACCTGGACCTGAGCTGGTCGCAGGCGCGCACGCGGGCGGTCGAGCTGCTGGCGGCCACCGGCATCCCGGCGGCGCGCGAGCGCATCGACCACTATCCGCACCAGTTCTCCGGCGGCATGCGCCAGCGCGTGGTGATCGCGCTGGCCCTGGCCGCCGAACCGCGCCTGGTGGTGGCCGACGAGCCCACCACCGCGCTGGACGTGTCGATCCAGGCGCAGATCATCGAACTGCTCAAGCGCCTGTGCCGCGAGCAGGGCACGGCCGTCATGCTGATCACCCACGACATGGGCGTGATCGCCGAGACCGCCGACCGCGTCGCCGTGATGTACGCGGGCCGCGTGGCCGAGATCGGCCCGGTGGCCGACGTGATCCACAAGCCGCGTCACCCTTACACGGCCGGCCTGATGGGCTCGATCCCGGCGCTGGACAGCCACGCCCAGCGGCTGGTGCAGATCGACGGCAGCATGCCGCGCCTGAACGCCATCCCGACGGGCTGTGCGTTCAATCCGCGCTGCGGCCAGCAGCTGCCGCGCTGCACGCAGGATCGTCCTGAATTGATGGCGGCCGGCACTTCCCGCGCCGCCTGTTGGTTGCATGAAGATGGAGCCCCCACGCCGCGCCCGCATGGCGGGCTTGCTGCCCCCCAAGGGGGCGCTTTTGCCTTGGGGCGGCCCGGCGGCAAAAGTTCACAGGAGGCGGCATGAACGCACCGTTGGTAGAAGTCCGGGACGCGGCCCGCTGGTTCGACGTGTCGCCGCCGTGGCTGGAGCGCAAGCTGTCCGGCAAGCCCAAGGTCATGCTGCGCGCCGTCGACGGCGTGTCCTTCGACATCGCGCGCGGCGAGACGCTGGCGCTGGTGGGCGAGTCGGGCTGCGGCAAGTCCACCGTGGCGCGCATGCTGGTCGGGCTGTACGGCCTGACGCGCGGCGATATCCGCTTCGACGGCCAGCCCCTGGCCGGCATGGCCGAATCCGGCGGCCGGGCCATGCGCAAGCGCCTGCAGATGATCTTCCAGGATCCGTATGCCAGCCTGAATCCGCGCTGGCGCGTGGGCCGCATCATCGCCGAGCCCATGCTGACCCACACCACCATGACGCCGGCCGAGCGCACGGCGCGCGTGGGCCAGCTGCTCAAGCAGGTGGGGCTGGATCCGGCCGACCAGGGCCGCTATCCGCACCAGTTCTCGGGCGGCCAGCGCCAGCGCATCTCGATCGCGCGCGCGCTGGCGGTCAATCCGGAGTTCCTGGTCTGCGACGAGCCGACCTCGGCGCTGGACGTGTCGGTGCAGGCGCAGGTGCTGAACCTGATGAAGGATCTGCAGCGCGAGCTGGGCCTGACCTATCTGTTCATTTCGCACAACCTGGCGGTGGTGCATCACGTGGCCGACCGCGTCGGCGTGATGTACCTGGGCCGCATGGTGGAGGTCGCGCCGCGCGACGAGCTGTTCGCGCGGCCGCGTCATCCGTACACGCGCATGCTGCTGGAGGCGATTCCCGACATCAACGGCGCCGGCAAGCCGCGCACGGCGGTGGCGGGCGAGGTGCCCAATCCGCTGAACCCGCCGTCGGGCTGCACCTTCCATCCGCGTTGCCCGCACGCCAACGAGCGCTGCAAGACCGAGGCGCCGCAGGCACTCGCGGCCGGGCCGGCGGTGGTGGCTTGTCATGCGGTGCAGGAGGGGCGGATCACGGCCTGAGGCGTGGTCCGTGGCGTCCGTCCGTGGCGGCGGACGCCACGATTTCAAGCGCGGGCAGGCGGCGCCTCGTGGCCGCGTGGCTCAGTGCCGATGTTCGCCATCGGCCGCGTCGTCGTCTTCATCGTCTTCGTCCTCATCATCCTCGTCGTCCTGCGCCAGGTCCGGATCCTCGCTCAGCGCGAAGGGCAGCACGTCTTCCAGGCTGTCCGACCAGGCGGACTCTTCGCCATCATGGTCGAGCTTGACGAAGCGCTCGCCCTCGCCGAGCGTGATCTGGATGGCCCACAGGTACAGGCAGTCGTAGGTGTCGTCGTCGGCCGGCGGCAGGCCGCCGCGATTGCCCAGCAGGCGCGCGCCGGGGCCGCCCAGCTGCACATGGACCTGGGATTCGTCGGCTTCGGCCTTCTCGTCCAGCGGCACGCCGAAAGTCACCCATTCGGTGCCTTCCTCGCCCAACACGACTTCAGCCAGCACGGGCTTGCCCAGGAAGGCGCTGAGGGCGTCGGCCGTCTTGGCCAGCATGTCCAGCTCGGCCGAGCTGAAACGGGTCAAGGAGGCGGGAGGCGTGGCGGAGGCGGACATGAGGATTCCTGGGCGCGCCCGCGCTCTGATGGCGCGGCGCTGCATGAGATTGAGTAGCTTGGGGATTCGGGTCAGGCGCTATTGTCGCGCGTTCGGCCGTGCCTTGCATCGGACGCGTGGATGACGCGGTTCGCAGGGCGCGCGCCGCCAGCCGGGGGCGGCGGATCGCCCGCAATGTCCTACGCCGATGCCCGCGGCGCGTCGCCGCTGCGCCGCCGCGCGCTGTCGGGCGATTCCCCGGTCAGTCGTTGGAACATGGCGATGAACGCCGAGGGCGTGCTGTAGCCGAGCCGGCGCGCGACATCCTGCACCGGCAATCCCGCGTCCAGCATGCCCAGCGCGCTGACCACGCGCAGCCGCTGGCGCCAGTCGTTGAACGACATGCCCAGATGCTGCTGGCAGTGGCGCAGCAGCGTGCGCTCGGTGATGCCGGCGGTGGCGGCCCAGTGCGCCGCGCCGCGCTTGTCGCCGGGCTCGCGCTGCAGCGCCGCCAGGATCGGGGCCAGCGGCAGCTCGGTGGTGGACGGCAGATAGCTGGCGTAGGCGCGCGCCTGGCGCGTCTGGTCGATCACCACCTGCGCCATGCGCCGGTCTTCCGGCGTATCCGGATAGGTGATGCCGCGCCGCTCGAAATCGGCCAGCACGGCGCGCATGACGGGGCTGATCTCCAGCGTGCAGGGAGCGGCCGGCAGGCCGGCGCAGGCCGCCGCCGGGATGTCGATGCAGGCGTAGTGGACTTCGCCCTCGTTCTGGCAGCAGTGGGACACGCCCGGCGGTATCCAGATGGCGTACTGCGGCGGCGACAGGTACAGCACGCCTTCGATGCCGATCTCCATGATGCCGGAGATGGCGAAGTTCAATTCGCCCCAATCGGAGCGGTGGCGCGCCATGCTGGAATGCGGCGTGAAATGCAGGATGCGGCAGGCCAGCGGGTAGGGCAGGTGGCTGGCCAGTTGGGCGGAGGAAGCGGGGTCCATGTCCGGATTCGAGCGTGCTTTGTCTGAAATTCATTATATGCCTGAAGTCAGACAAGTCCTACACTGAGCGCTCGTTCCCGCAAGAGCGCATCATGCAGCAAGCTTCCGTTTCCCATCCTCCCGCCCGTTACCTGTTCTTCCCGCTGTTGGCGGCCCTGATCTGGTCGGTCAACATGATCGTCACCAAGATGTCCGCCGGCCTCATCGCGCCCGCCGCCATCGGCTTCTATCGCTGGGCGCTGGCCGGCGCGCTGCTCACACCCTTCGCCCTGCCGGGCGCCTGGGCGCAGCGCGCCCAGATCCTGCGCCATTGGCCCAAGCTGGCCGTGCTGGGCGGCCTGGCGATGGCGCTGTACCAGGGGCTGGCCTATGTGGCCGCGTCGACCACCACCGCCACCAACATGGGCATCATCACCGCCATGATCCCGCTGCTCACCATCGTGGTCAGCGCGCTGGTGCTGCGCGAGCGGCCCACGCTGATGGCGCTGCTGGGCGGCCTGGTGTCGCTGGCCGGCCTGTCGCTGCTGATCGGCGAGGGCGATCCGGCCCGGCTGCTGCAGGTGGGCGCCAATCCGGGCGACCTGCTGATGGGCGTGGCCGCGCTGGCCTATGCGCTGTATGGCGTACTGCTGCGCCTGTGGGCGCTGCCGCTGGGGCCGTGGCAATCGCTGTACGCGCAGATCGCCTTCGGCACGCTGTTCCTGCTGCCGACCTTCCTGCTGGCGCCGCCGTCGCCGCTCAATGCCGACAACCTGCCGCTGGTGCTCTACGCCGGCGTATTCCCGTCGCTGTTCGCGCCGTTCCTGTGGATCCAGGGCGTGCGTCACCTGGGGCCGAACCGCGCCAGCATCTTCCTGAACGTGATGCCGGTGGTCACCGTGGCGATCGCCGCCACCTTCCTGGGCGAAAAGCCGCATCTGTTCCACCTGGTCGGCGGCGCCATGGCGCTGGCCGGCGTGATGCTGGCGCAGATGCGCGCGGGGCGGCCCGCGAAGGCGCGGCGCAAGGCGGCGGAGCAGGATCCGTCCCTGTGCAAGTCGTCCTGAGACGGGCGCGCCCGGGGGCGCGCGGCCGCTGTCGCGCGCCGGCAAGGGTTCCGGCCTACAATCGACGGTTTCCCAGTCTCATATCCGATACGAGCCCATGGCCCAATACGTCTACACCATGAACCGCGTCGGCAAGATCGTGCCGCCGAAGCGGCAGATCCTGCGCGATATCTCCCTTTCGTTTTTTCCTGGCGCCAAGATCGGCGTGCTGGGCCTGAACGGCTCGGGCAAGTCGACGCTGCTGAAGATCATGGCGGGCGTGGACCGCGAGATCGAAGGCGAAGCCATCCCCATGCCGGGCCTGAACATCGGCTACCTGCCGCAGGAACCGCAGCTCAACCCCGAGCACACGGTGCGCCAGGCCGTCGAGGAAGGCCTGGGCGCGGTGGTCACGGCCAAGAAGCGCCTGGACGAGGTCTATGCCGCCTACGCCGAGCCGGACGCCGATTTCGACGCGCTGGCCGCCGAGCAGGCCGAGCTTGAAGCCATCATCGCCGCCGCCGCCTCCAGCGGCGCCGACGACATCGAGCACCAGATGGAAATCGCCGCCGACGCGCTGCGCCTGCCGCCCTGGGACGCCATCGTCGGCAAGCTGTCCGGCGGCGAGAAGCGCCGCGTGGCGCTGTGCCGCCTGCTGCTGTCCAAGCCCGACATGCTGCTGCTGGACGAGCCCACCAACCACCTGGACGCCGAAAGCGTGG
Organism: Achromobacter sp. 413638; assembly: GCF_043119405.1. NCBI lineage: Bacteria > Pseudomonadati > Pseudomonadota > Betaproteobacteria > Burkholderiales > Alcaligenaceae > Achromobacter > Achromobacter sp. 413638. Next base: position 27,426 of record NZ_JBICCO010000075.1, on the reverse strand, counting down.
AGTGGCTGGAGCAGTTCCTGCACAAGTTCCCCGGCACCGTGGTGGGCGTGACCCACGATCGCTACTTCCTGGATAACGCCGCCGAATGGATCCTGGAACTGGACCGCGGCTACGGCATTCCGTGGAAGGGTAACTACAGCTCCTGGCTGGAGCAGAAGGAAGACCGCCTCAAGCAGGAAGAGGCCTCCGAGTCGGCCCGCCAGAAGACCATCAAGAAGGAACTGGAGTGGGTGCGCCAGAACCCGAAGGGCCGCCAGGCCAAGGCCAAGGCGCGCCTGGCCCGCTTCGAGGAACTGTCGTCCTACGAATACCAGAAGCGCAACGAGACCCAGGAAATCTTCATTCCGGTGGGCGAGCGCCTGGGCAACGAGGTTATCGAATTCAACAACGTCAGCAAGGCCTACGGCGACCGCCTGTTGATCGACAACCTCAGCTTCAAGATCCCGCCGGGCGCCATCGTCGGCATCATCGGCGCCAACGGCGCCGGTAAATCGACGCTGTTCCGCATGATCGCGGGCCGCGAGCAGCCGGATTCGGGCGAGGTCAAGATCGGCCAGACCGTCAAGCTGGCCTACGTCGACCAATCGCGCGACGCGCTGGAAGACAAGAAGACCGTGTTCGACGCCGTGGCCGATGGCGCCGATCTGCTGACGGTGGGCAAGTTCGAGATGTCCTCGCGCGCCTACCTGGGCCGCTTCAACTTCAAGGGCGGCGACCAGAACAAGGTCGTGGGCCAGCTGTCGGGCGGCGAACGCGGCCGCCTGCACATGGCCAAGACGCTGATCGCCGGCGGCAACGTGCTGCTGCTGGACGAACCGTCCAATGACCTGGACGTCGAAACGCTGCGCGCGCTGGAAGACGCGCTGCTGGAGTTCCCCGGCAGCGTCATGGTCATCAGCCACGATCGCTGGTTCCTGGACCGCATCGCCACGCACATCCTGGCGTTCGAAGGCGACTCGCAAGTCGTGTTCTTCGACGGCAACTACCAGGAATACGAAGCCGACAAGAAGCGCCGCCTGGGCGACGAGGGCGCCAAGCCCAAGCGCCTGCGGTACAAGGCGCTGAAGTAAGGCGTTCTTGACGCAGGGCGTCCTTGAAGTAAGGCGTCCTGTTAGGCAGTCCGAAAATCCCGGCCCGTTCGTGCCGGGATTTTTTTTGGATGGTGGAATGAAGGCCCGCCTCGTTTGAGGTGCATCCCTATTCACTCGCCATGCAGGAGATCGACATGCGCGCCACCGTGACGCTGGACGACGAGTTGCTTGAATTGGCGCGCGCTTACACGGGGATCCAGGCTACGTCAGCGCTTGTGCAAAGCGCGTTGAGGCAACTCGTGCAGAGAGAGGCCGCCAAACGCCTCGCCGGCTTGGGAGAAAGTTCGCCTACCCTGAATGCCATCCCGAGACGGCCAGGGGCAATCCGCGATGATCCCGAGTGATCTTTCAGTTTTCACCTGTAGCCATTCACTCGGCCATCGCCGGGCGCCGCGATATCATTGAGTCAACCGTGCGGCGCTCGCTGCCGCGCCCGCTTTCCTGGAGATCCCCCATGCTGCTGCCAGCCTCCGATTCCACGCTGCTCATCGTCGACATGCAGGGCCGCCTGATGCCCGTGATCCACGACGGCGATGCGGTCCTGGCGGCCAACGTCAAGCTGGCCCAGGCCGCGCGGCTGCTGGAGGTGCCGGTGGTCGCCACCGAGCATCACAGCAAGATGCTGGGCGTGACCGTGGCGCCGCTGGCCGAACTGGTGCAATCGACCTTCCAGAAAATGCACTTCTCGTCGGCGCGCGAGCCGGGCTTCGAGGGCTGGCTGCCGGCCGCGCGCAAGACCGTGCTGGTGACGGGCTGCGAGGCGCACATCTGCGTGCTGCAGACCGTGATCGGGCTGACCGAGATGGGCTATCGCGCCGTGCTGGTGTCCGACGCGGCGGGCTCGCGCAAGCCGTCCGATCATCATGCGGCGCTGCGCCGCGCGCGGGCGCATGGCGCGGATATCGTCACCACTGAAATGGCGATTTTCGAGTGGATGGAAACCTGCGAGCACCCGCGCTTTCGCGACGTGTTACGTCTGGTCAAATAGCGGCCCCGGCTGCAACATTGTCCCCAGGGAACGCAAAGATTATCTCGCTGTTTGACACAATTCCTGGGCAAACTTCACAGCGCGCAGGCGAATATTTTGCGATCCTGAAGGCTCCAACCCAAGAGGGAAGCGCGCGCTCGCAACCAGCAGGATCCAGCGCTTTTCCGGGAACAAGAACAGGAGTCCCATCATGAAAATCGCATCCATCACCAAGATCTGCGCGGCGACCGCGCTGGCTGTCACCATGGCGGGCTGCTCGTCGTGGGACAGCATGAGCCATCGCCAGAAAAGCACCGTGGGCGGCGCCGCGTTGGGCGGCGTGGCCGGCGCGGTGATCACCAACGGCGGCATCCTCGGCACGGTCGGCGGCGCGGCCATCGGCGGCGTGATCGGCGACCAGGTCGGCAAGCGGCGCTGACGCGGCGGCCGCATTCCGGCCACCCATGAAAAAACGCCCGGCGCGATGCCGGGCGTTTTGCTTTGGCCGGCCGCCGCGTGGCGGCCGAGCTTCGTTGCGCGCGGGCGGGAACTTGCGATCCCGCCGGCGGGCGTCAGGCGTTGGGGCTCGAGGTCTCGCCTTGCGGCATCTCGATCTTCACCTCCAGGACTTCCAGCGTGTCCTGGCGTTCCAGGTGCACCTTGATGTCCTCGGGGTTGATCTTGACGTACTTGGAGATCACGGCGATGAGTTCCTGCTGCAGCTGCGGCAGGTAGTCGGGCGAATCGCCGCGGCCCCGCTCGTGGGCCAGGATGATCTGCAGCCGCTCCTTGGCGACGGAGGCGGACGTTTTCTTTTGACCGAGCAGAAACGACAGGAAGGACATTGCTTACTTGCCTCCGAACAGGCGTTTCAGGAAACCGGGCTTTTCGTAGTCGGTGAAGCGCAGGGCCTTGTCTTCGCCCAGGTAGCGGGCGACGACGTCCTTGTAGGCTTCGGACACGTCGGTGTCTTTCAGGTGGATGGCCGGCAGGCCCTGGTTGGACGCCTGCAGCACGGCTTCGGACTCGGGGATCACGCCGATCAGCTTGATGCGCAGGATGTCCTCGATGTCGGTCAGCGACAGCATCTCGCCGTCGACCACGCGCTTGGGGTTGTAGCGCGTGAGCAGCAGGAATTCCTTGACCGGCTCGTTGCCTTCCACGGCGCGCTTGGACTTGGCGGCCAGGATGCCCAGGATGCGGTCGGAGTCGCGCACGGACGAGACTTCGGGGTTGGTCACGACGATGGCGTCATCGGCGAAGTAGGCGGCCATCAGCGCGCCGGTCTCGATGCCGGCCGGCGAATCGCAGACGATGTATTCGAAGCCCATTTCCTTCAGGTCGTTGATGACCTTTTCCACGCCTTCCTGGGTCAGCGCGTCCTTGTCGCGGGTCTGCGACGCGGGCAGGATGAAGAGGTTCTCGAGCTGCTTGTCCTTGATCAGGGCCTGGTTCAGCGTGGCTTCGCCCTGGATCACGTTGACGAAGTCGTACACCACGCGCCGTTCGCAACCCATGATGAGATCCAGGTTGCGCAGGCCGACGTCGAAGTCGATGACAGCGGTCTTGTGGCCCCGCATCGCGAGTCCCGCGGAAAAACTGGCGCTGGTCGTGGTCTTGCCCACGCCGCCTTTGCCGGAAGTCACCACAACGATGCGTGTCATGACGATCAAACCCTTATGTTCGAATAAATCGCGTTATCGTAAAGCAAAAAGCCCTTGTAAGGCTTCTTACAGAATGTGTGTAGTTGATTTGCGCCCTTGCGCGAATCGGGTGTTGCGTCAGGCCTTCAGGGCCTCGATGCGCAGCGTGTCGCCGTCCAGTCGGACCAGCGCCGGTTGGTTGTGCAGCGAGCGGTCTAGCTTGTCCTCGACCACGCGATACACGCCGGCCACGGCCAGCAGCTCGGCGTCCAGGTGCGTGGTGAAGATGCGGGCCGTGGCATCGCCGCGCGCGCCCGCCATGGCCTTGCCGCGCAGCGGGCCGTACACATGCACGTTGCCGTCGGCGATGACCTCGGCGCCCTGGCTGACCATGCCGATGACCACCAGGTCGGTGTGGCGCGCATAGACGCGCTGGCCGGAGCGCAGCGGCTTGGTGATGACCAGCGCCGACGAGGAGTGCGGCGCGAAGGCGGTCGGGGCAGGCGCCGAGGTGGCGCTGGCGGCCTCGCGTTCCGGCATGGGGTTGGGCGAGGGCGCGGCCTTGCCGGCGGGCGCGGGCTCGGCGGTGTCGCTGGGCGCGGGCGCGGTCGTCACGGCGGCGGCCTGGATCGAGGGCACCGGCGTGGAGACATCATTGGCCGGGGCCATGTCCACCGCCTGGGCGGGACGCGGGGCCGGCGTGGACAGTTCCACGGGCGTCAGGCCCGCCTTGCGGGCCGCTTCCAGGTTGGCGCCTTCGGCCACCACGCCGATGGGCGGCAGGTTGTGTCCGCGCAGCGCGGCGATCAGCGCCGGCCAGTCGATGGCTTCCTCGACGCGGCTGGCGTCGACCACCACGGGTTCGTTCTCGAAGAAGCTGCCGGCGTCGGCCATGCGCTTGGCCAGCGCGGCGCTCAGGCGCTCGGGATCGGCGCTGTGCAGGACCACCCGGATCGCATACAGGGTGGCGCTCTTGAAGTCCAGGGCTAGGGATTCAGTGTTCATCTTGGTGTGGGACGGCGGCCGGGCACGGGAAAAAGGGCCCGTTCCGCCGGCGCGCGGATGTCGGGCATGATAACCCGCCGGGGGCGGTTTCTCGCGTTCCGACATTGGGGGAAAAGCGCGCCTTTCCCCTCATTTCGTGCTGTTGGCGCTTTCCCAAGGCCAAGCGTTCTCCAAGAGCAGCACGCCCGTCCCGATCGGGGCCGCGCGGAGCCGGCTTTGCCGGTCCGCGGCGGCGCCCCCTGGAGGGGGAAGCGCGAAGCGCTTCGGGGGTGGGTCTACGCTGCCCACGAGTCACGCAGGGTGACGACGCGGTTCAGGACGGGGTTTTCCGCCGTCGATTCCTTCAGGTCCGCCGTGAAGTAGCCCAGGCGCTCGAACTGCCAGGTCGCGCCCGGCGTCGCCACGGTGCCCGGTTCCAGCCAGGCCGTCACGGTCTGTTTGGAGTTCGGGTTCAGGCAGGTCAGGAAATCCTTGTCGCCGCCGTCCGGGCGGGGGTCGGCGAACAGGCGGTCATACAGATGGATCTGCGCGGGCACGGCATGCGCGGCGCTGACCCAGGTGATGTTGCCCTTGACCTTGACGCTGTCGGCGCCCGGCGTGCCGCTCTTGGTGTCCGGCAGGTATTCGGCCTGGACTTCCACGACCTCGCCGGCCTCGTTCTTGGTGAAGCCGGTGCAGCGCACCACGTAGCCGTACTTCAGGCGCACGGTGTTGCCGGGGAACAGGCGGAAGTACTTCTTCGGCGCTTCCTCGCGGAAGTCGTCGCGCTCGATCCAGAGTTCGCGCGTCAGCGGGAATTCGCGCTGGCCGGCCTCGGGGTCGTGCGGATTGCGCGGCGCCGTGCAGATTTCGCTCTGGCCTTCGGGGTAGTTGGTGATGACCAGCTTGAGCGGGTCCAGCACCGCCACCGAGCGCGCGGCCACCGGATCCAGGTCGTCGCGCACGGCCTGCTCCAGCAGGCTGTAGTCGATGCGCGAATCGGACTTGGACACGGCGGTACGGTCGCAGAACAGGCGGATCGACGACGCGGTGTAGCCGCGGCGGCGCAGGCCGAAGATGGTCGGCATGCGGGGGTCGTCCCAGCCGTCGACGTGGCCTTCGCGCACCAGTTGCAGCAGCTTGCGCTTGCTGGTGACGATGTAGCTCAGGTTCAGGCGGGCGAATTCGTACTGGCGCGGCAGCGGCTGCGCCAGCTTGCCCAGTTCGGCCAGGCGCGCCAGGATCCAGTCGTAGAACGGGCGCTGGTCTTCGAATTCCAGCGTGCAGACGCTGTGCGTGATGCCTTCGAGCGCGTCCTCGACCGGATGCGCCCAGCTGTACATCGGGTAGATGCACCACTTGTCGCCGGTGCGGTGATGGTGGGCGTGGCGCACGCGGTACATGACCGGGTCGCGCAAGTTGATGTTGGGCGAGGCCATGTTGATCTTGGCGCGCAGCACCAGGCTGCCGTCAGGATGCTTGCCGTCGCGCATCTCGCGCAGCAGCGCCAGCGATTCGGCGGCCGGGCGGTCGCGCCAGGGCGAGTTGACGCCCGGTTCGGTCAGCGTGCCGCGGTTGGCGCGGATCTCGTCGGCGCTCTGCGCGTCCACGTAGGCGTGGCCGGCCTCGATCAGCGCTTCGGCGAACTCGTACATGTAGCCGAAGTAGTCGCTGGCGAAATACAGGTTGTCGTTGCCGTCGGCCTTCCAGTCGAAGCCCAGCCAGTGCACGGCCTCGATGATGGCGTCGACGTACTCCTGGTCTTCCTTCTCGGGATTGGTGTCGTCGAAGCGCAGGTGGCAGACGCCGCCGAAGTCACGCGCCAGGCCGAAGTTCACGCAGATGCTCTTGGCGTGGCCGATGTGCAGGTAGCCGTTGGGCTCCGGCGGGAAGCGCGTGCGGATCCGGGCCGGGTCGGGCTGACCCTGCTGCTGCACCGCCGCCGGGCCGGGCTTGCCCGCCCAGCGCTTGTCCTGGTAGCGGTTGGCCTGGAGATCGTCCGTGACGATGTTCAGCAGGAAATTGGACGCGGCCGCGGGGGCGGCGGCGGCCGGAGTCGGCGAGGAAGGCGGCGTCGGGGCGGAAGTCATTCTTGAAAGAATAGGAAAAAGCGGCGACAAAGCGTCAATTTTGCCATGATCCGCAAGGAGGGCCTCCGGGGGCTGGTCAAGCCGGGTTGCAAATGGCTCCCATCTTCCGGGGACAGGCTCTACACTTATGGGCCTGTCTACCCTGTTGGCATCATGGATATATCCACTCTATCACTGGCCCGTGCGCAGTTCGTGACCAGTCTGAGTTTCCTGGCGCTGTTCCTGTCCGTCGCCCTGGCGCTGGCCTGGATCCTGCTGTTCTTCAAGCTGCGCGCCCGCATGAGCGGCAACGGCGGCTGGACCGCCGCCTATCGCTTCTGGGTTCGCATCTTCGCCCTGTCCTTCGTGCTGACGCTGGCGGCCAGCGTGCCGGTGCTGATCCAGCTTGGCAGCCTGTGGGCGGGCCTGATGGACAAGATCGGCAATGTGGCCGGCCCCTTGCTGGGCTACGGCATCCTGTCGGCCTTCATTCTCAAGTCCTGCTTCCTGGGCGTCATGCTGTTCGGCCAGCGCCGCGTGTCCGACGGCGCCCATACGCTGGCGGTGCTGATGGTGGCGGTGGGCCAGCTGGTGGCGGTGTTCTGGGTGCTGGCCCTGCAATCGTGGATGCAGACGCCCGACGGCGCGCTGCTGGTGGATGGCCGCTATCAGGTCTATGACTGGGCTGCCGTGGTGTTCAATCCGTCGATCGGCTGGCGCATGGCGCAGGTGGCGCTCGGCTCGGCCCTGGCGGCCGCGTTTCTCATCATCGGCGTGACGGCGCTGCAGGCGCTGCGCCGGCCGCTGGGCGACGGCGAGCGCTGCGCCTTCAAGGCCGCGCTGGTCATCGCCGCGGCCGCCGCCTTGCTGCAAGGGCCGGCGGTGGTGGGCGCGGCGCAGGTGATGGCCAAGTACCAGCCGGCCAAGGCCGCCGCCGCCGCGGGCTACTGGGAAAGCGGCGCCAGGCCCAACCTGGTGCTGTTCGCCTGGCCGGACGCGCTGTCGCACCAGAATCAGGCCGAACTGGCCATCTCCAATGCCGGCGGCCGCTGGTTGCATCGCAATGACGATGGCTCCTATCAAGGGCTGGACAAGTATTCCGGCATGCTGCCGCCCGTGGCGCTGACCTTCTGGTCCCTGCGCGTGGCGGTCGGGCTGGGACTGCTGATGCTGGTCGCGTCCTGCGTCACGCTGATGTGGACCTGGCGGCGCGAGCTGGATCCGTCCGGCCTGCCGCGCGGATGGCTGCGGATGCTGTGCGGCATGATGTTCTCGGGCGGCATCGCGGTGGTGGCGGGCTGGTGGGTGTCGATCATCGGCCTGCAGCCCTTCGTGGTGAACGGCACCATCACGCAGACGGAGGTGCTGGGCACGGCCTCGTCCGGCGCGGTGCTGTACGGCCTGATCGGCTACGGCCTGCTGTACGCGCTGTTGCTGGCCGCGTTCGCCGGGATGCTGTTCCACGCGGCGCGCTACGGCGTGGTGCCGGTGCGCAAACTGGGCGGAGGTGCGCAATGATCGCGATGCTGGCCGCTTCGCAAGGGCTCAATCCCGACGATCCCTCGTTCTGGATGCCGCTGGCCTTCATGGCGTTGCTGTTCGTGGTGATCGCCGCCGGCGTTGTGCTGGACGGCTTCGACCTGGGCGTGGGCATCCTGCTGCAACTGGCGCCGGCCGAAGAGCGCGGCCGCATGATGAGCCTGCTCAGCCCCTGGCGCGACGCCAACGAGTTCTGGCTGCTGCTGGGCATGGGCCTGTTCGCCTCGGCCTTTCCCTTCGCCTGGGGCGCGGTGCTGGGCAAGCTGTATGGCCCGCTGACCTTCATGGTGCTGGGCGTGGTGCTGCGCAGCGTGGCGTTCGAGTTCCGCATCCGCGCCCGCAACGAGCACAAGCCGCGCTGGATTTTCGCCTTCTGGGCGGGGTCGCTGATGACGGCCTTCGGCCAGGGCATGCTGCTGGGCCGTATCGCCACCGGCTACCAGTCCGACGCCGGCTATGGCTGGTTCGCGTTGTTCGTGGGCCTGTGCGCGGTCGCGGCCTATGTGCTGCTGGGCGCGTCATGGCTGGTGATGCGGGTCGATGGCGACCTGCAGCGCCGGGCCGCGAACTGGGCCCGCCACGCCATCCGCTGGACGGCCGTGGGCATGGTGGCGATCGCGGTGACGCTGGGCCTGGCCAACGCGGGCATCTTCTACAAGTGGAGCAACATCGCCCATCTGAGCCTCGCGGCCACGGTCTGGGTGTTGATGCTGGGTGGCTTCGTCGCGGCGGAAATGCTGCTGGCGCGGCTGCCGGGGCAGGCCGACCGTTTCAGCTGGCTGCCCTTCGTGCTGTGCGTGGCGCTGTTCCTGCTGATGCTGTGCGGGCTGGCCTACAGCCTATTCCCCTACCTGATCCTGGACGACATGACGCTGTGGGACGGCGCCGGCGCGCTGGGCTCGATGCGGCTGGTCATGGCGGGCGCGGTGATCGGGATTCCGGTGGTGCTGGTGTTCAACATCCTGGCGTACCGCTCGGTGTTCGGCAAGGAGCGCCCGCCCGTGCCGCTGCTGCCGCCGCCGTCGCCCTGACCCGGGGCGCGGAACCTGTGCGCGGCGCTTGCCGCGCGGCATGCACAGCGCGGCGCCTGGGCGCCGCGCTTGCGTTTTGACGGCCTCAGACGATGGGGCGGGCCACCCGTTGCAGGATTTCCTCGCCGTAGGCTTCGAGCTTGCGCGCGCCGACGCCGCTGATGTGGCTGAGCGCGTCCAGCGTCTCGGGCTGGGCCAGCGCGATCTCGCGCAGCGTGGCGTCGTGGAAGATGACGTAGGCCGGCACGCCGTGGCTCTTGGCCACTTCGCCGCGCCAGGCGCGCAGCGCCTCGAACAGCGGTTGCAGTTCCGGCGGCAGGTCCACGGCGGCGGCCTTGGCGCGTCCGCTGCCGGTCTTGCTCGCGCGGCCCTTCTTTTCGGATTCGCGACGCAGCATGAGCTGGTGCTCGCCCTTGAGCACGGCGCGGCTGCCTTCGGTCAGCGCCAGCGTGCCGTACCCCTCGTTGTCCACGGTCAGCAGGCCCTGCGCCAGCAGCTGGCGCAGCACGCCGCGCCAGGCGGTGTCGCTCAGGTCGGCGCCGACGCCGAAGACGCTCAGCGTCTCGTGGCCGTGCTGCTTGGTGCGCTCGGTGGACTTGCCGCGCAGGATATCGATGATGTGGCCGGCGCCGTAGCGCTGGCCGCGTTCCTTCCATAGACGGTACACGGCCGACAGCACTTTCTGCGCCGCCACCGTGCCGTCCCAGGCCTGCGGCGGGTCCAGGCAGACGTCGCAGTTGCCGCAGGCGCTGATGTGCTGGCCGAAGTAGGCCAGCAGCCGCACGCGGCGGCATTCGACCGTCTCGCACAGGCCCAGCATGGCGTCGAGCTGCTGGCCCAGGCGCCGGCGATAGGCTTCATCGCCAGGCGATTCGTCGATCATGCGGCGCTGCTGCACCACGTCCTGCAGGCCGTAGGCCAACCAGGCGGTGGCGGGCAGGCCGTCGCGGCCGGCGCGGCCGGTTTCCTGGTAGTAGCCTTCCACCGACTTGGGCAGGTCGATGTGGGCCACGAAGCGCACGTCGGGCTTGTCGATGCCCATGCCGAAGGCGATGGTGGCCACCATGACCACGCCGTCCTCGCGCAGAAAGCGCGACTGGTTGGTGGCGCGCACCTGGGCGCTCAGGCCGGCGTGGTAGGGCATGGCGTCGATGCCCTGGTTGCACAGGAATTCGGCGGTTTCCTCGACCCGGGCGCGCGACAGGCAATAGACCACGCCCGATTCGCCCTCGTGCTCGTTCTGGATCATGTCCAGCAGCTGCTTGCGCACCTCATTCTTTTCGACGATGCGGTAGCGGATGTTGGGGCGGTCGAAGCTGGAGACGAAATGGCGCGCTTCGTCCAGCGACAGGCGCTGCGCGATTTCGCTTCGGGTGGCCGCAGTGGCGGTGGCGGTCAGCGCGATGCGCGGCACGTCGGGCCAGCGCTCGTGCAGCATCGACAGGCCCAGGTATTCCGGGCGGAAGTCGTGGCCCCATTGAGACACGCAGTGCGCTTCGTCGATGGCGAACAGCGCGATGCGGCCGCGTTCCAGCAGTTGCAGGCAGCGGTCGGTCAGGAGGCGTTCCGGCGCCACGTACAGCAGGTCCAGCTCGCCCGCCAGGAAGGCCCGCTCCACGTCGCGGGCGACCTGCCATTCCTGGGTCGAGTTCAGGAACGCGGCGCGCACGCCGAGTTCGGTCAGCGCGTCGACCTGGTCCTGCATCAGCGCGATCAGCGGCGACACGACGATGCCGGTGCCTTCGCGCACCAGCGAGGGGATCTGATAGCACAGCGACTTGCCGCCGCCTGTGGGCATGAGCACGAGCGCGTCGCCGCCGCCGATCACCTGGTCGACGATGGCTTGCTGGTCGCCGCGGAAGGATTCGTAACCGAAGACGCGCTGCAGGATTTCAAGGGCGCGCGCGTCAGACATGGGGGTAGGCCGGAAGCATCATGGCGGGGATTTTAAGCCCCAATCCGGCGGGCGGCGGCCGGGGATGACTTTTCCGTCCGCCGCGAGGCCGGGGCTACCACTGCAGCCAGGTGCCGCGCATGAAGGTGTCCACCGGCATGCTCAGGTTGGCGCGCCATTCGTAATTGCCGGTAAGGATGTCGCGGTCCGCGCCCACCGCCAGCTTCACGGTCGGCGCCACGAACATGCTGTGCGCCAGGCCGACGCGCTGCGATGACAGCGTGGTGCCTTCGCGCAAGCCGGAATAGGTACCGCTGAGCGTGCCCCAGCCATGGATGGGCACGCCGGCGGACAGCGTGTTGCGGGTTTGCGCGGTGCCCACGCCGCCGCCGCCGTAGCTGGACAGGTCGCCGAAGCCGGCGCCGATCTGCTCGTTGGTATAGCCCAGGTTCAGGTTCTCGGATACGTCGACGTTGTAGCCGAAGCGGTAGCGCCAGGCGTTGACCGCGTCGAAGGAGCTTTGCGTGGCGCCGGCCTGGATCGTGCCGTAGTCGCCAGCCTGGTAGGTGGTGCCCATGCCGCGGGTGGTCAGGGTGGGCGCGCTCTGCATCTGGCCCTCGACGGTGAGCGCCGGCGTCAGGCCGTAGCGTACCGTGCCGCTGCCCACCGAGGCGCCGTAGTCGACGGCGCCGGAACTGGCGCCGGGGTCCATGCGGTTGAGCCGGCCGACCGACGAGGAGTAGCCGAAGCGGCCTTCCGGCAAGGCGGCGCCTGAACCTGTCCAGTTCGAGATCTGCAGGCCGCCGACCGGCGCCGCGCTGCCCCAGAACGGGGCGTTGGTATTCAGGTTGCCGACCGCCACGGCCGGGCCGCTGGTGTCGCGGTAGATCCAGTTCTGGTCGCCGTAGCGCAGCCCGCCTTGTCCGCCGACCGAGGAAAACCAGGCGCGCGAGCGCCGCGAGACGCCGGAGTACACCATCACCGGGCCGCGGGGGATGTCGGCGCTCTCCAGGTCCAGCGCATATTCCGGCGGCGGTTCGGGCGGCGCCTCCTGGCCGCAGCCCAGCGGAGTGGCGGGGGGCGCGGCGTCACCGCTGCCATCGCCGGACAGCGAGGCGCCCAGGCCGGGGATCGCGGCGCCGTCTTCCGGGGCCTGGCCAGGGGGCGGCTGCACGGCGCTGTCCTGGCCGGGTTCGGCCGGCCGAAGGTCGCAGGGCGTGGGGTCCAGCGGCACGGCGCGATTGTCGAAGGACGGAGCCGGACGCACCGGCACCGGCTGCACGGGCGACAGCGCGCCGATGCCGCGGGCGGCATATTGCGGGGCGCCGGCGTAGGGCGGATAGGTTGAGGGCGCTTCGAGCGGACCGCCGACGGCCGGCGCCAGCGGGCAGGCGCAAGCCGCCGTCAGCGCGACACACGACAGCCGCCCGCGCCAGGGTGCGGGAACGGCCATAGACATGCAGTGTAGAAAATGCGCGCCGCCATATCTGTAAACGATTCTTATAAAACCGGACCAGCGGCTGCAAGCGGAACCTATTTTACGTCCGGGGCTGCGCCTGTCCGGCCGGCGCTGCCCGCGCATGGAAAGACCAGGTAAATTCGGCAAACGTCGTGCAACGGGTATATTTCAGATGATTTCCTGGCTCTTGCGGCCGGGCGCGGAGCGGCCCACTATGGCATCCATGGAAAATCCCCACACCAAATTGCTGGTTGTCGATGACGATCCGGCGTTGCGGCAATTGCTGGCCGATTACCTGAACCGGCACGGCTACGACACCCTGCTGGCGCCGGACGCCAGCGACCTGGCCAATCGCATCACCCGTTATGCGCCCGACCTGCTGGTCCTGGACCGGATGCTGCCCGGCGGCGACGGCGCCGACGCCTGCCGCCGGCTGCGCGAGCAGGGCGAGGACATACCCGTCATCCTGCTGACCGCGCGCGACGAGGCGGTGGACCGAATCATCGGCCTGGAGGCCGGCGCCGACGATTACGTCGGCAAGCCCTTCGACCCGCGCGAATTGCTGGCGCGCATCGAGGCCGTGCTGCGCCGCAAGCGCGGTCCGTCCGCGTTGACCAAGGACGCGCCCGTCGCCTTCGGCCCCTTCGTGTTCGATCCCGCGACCCGCCAGCTGTCGCGCGAGCAGGTGGTGGTCAAGCTGACCGGCGGTGAAATCAATCTGCTCGAGGCGCTGGTGCGCAACGCCGGCAAGCCATTGTCGCGCGAGCGCCTGCTGGCGCTGGCGCGCGACGACGACGGCGGCGAGCGCAACGACCGGGCCATCGACATCGCCATCCTGCGGCTGCGTCGCGTGATCGAGACCGATCCCAAGCAGCCGCGCTGGATACAGACGGTCTGGGGCATCGGCTACCGCTTTTCCCCATAAAGGATGAAGCCCACCCCCGAAGCGCTGCGCGCTTCCCCCTCGAGGGGGCGCAGCTGCGGACCGGCGGAGCCGGATCCGCGTTGCCCAGGTCGGCGGGAGGGCATTGTTTGGTTGGGTGGCATATGGTGTGGCGGCGGTTTGGATAAGTGATGCGATTCTCTCTTGGGTTCCTGGTGCCGCGCTCCTTGCGTGCGCGGCTGATTCTGCTGATCCTGGGGGCGGTGCTGCTGACGCAGGCCGCCACGCTGGTCACGGTCACGTACTTCCGCCACAAGTTCATGGAAGACGTGGCCATCGGCTATATCGTGACCACGATCCGCACCTTGCGCGCGGCCGTTTCGCAGGTGCCGGCCGAGGAGCGCGCGGAATTCGTGCGCGCGGCCTCGCAGAACCAGTGGCGGCTGTGGTCGCGGGTGCTGCCGGTCGAGGCGCGGCTGCAGCGCTTCGGCGGCCGCCATCCGCCGCCGCCCCGGGGCGGGCCGAGGCCGCCGCCGGTCAACGCCACGCCCGTGCCGCGCGCGCCGGGGGACATGACCCGCGAGGAAGACGAGGAACGCTCCGCCGCCCGCGCGGCCGAGCGCATGCTCGACCGCCGCGAAGGCGGCTCGCCCTATCGGTCCGAGGTCGATGATGTCCGCCGCGACCTGCGTGGACTGGTGCAGCAGCTCAATGAACGCCTGAACGACGGCACGCGCGTGGCCCTGTCGCGCGGCCCCACGCCCGAGATCTTCATTTCGCTGGCGCCCAATTCCGACAGCGAGGACGTGCCGCGCCTGCGCGAATGGCTGGTGATCCCGCTGGAGCGGCTGGACCCGCCCGTGTCGACGCCGCTGGCCGCGGCCTGGCTGGGCGGCCTGGGCCTGCTGCTGTTGCTGGCAGTCGGGTTTTCCTGGCACATCACGCGTCCGCTCACGCGCCTGGCCGACGCCGCCGACCGCCTGGCCGCCGGACAGCCGCAACGCGTGGATCCCGCCGGTCCGACCGAGACCCGGGCGCTGGGCGAGCGTTTCAACGCCATGCTGGACGCGCTGGCCGAATCGGATTCCGTGCGGCGCACGTTGCTGGCCGGACTGCCGCATGACCTGAAGGGGCCCTTGTCCCGCATGTGGCTGCGCATCGAGCTGGCCGACGATTCCAAGCTCAAGGACGGCCTGCGCGCGGATCTCCAGGACATGCAGCACATGGTCGACCAGTTCATCGGCTTCGTGCGCGGCACCGATCCGGCGGCCTACCGGTATGCGTCCATGGCGCTGCAGGACTGGCTGGGCGAGCGCGTGCGCGCCTGGCAGGGCGCGGGCACCGACATCCGGCTGCACGGCGTCGAGGATCCGGCCCTGGTGGTGCAGGCGGACGCCGTCGCGCTGGGCCGCCTGCTGGACAACCTGATCGGCAATGCGCTGAACCACGGCGCACCCCCGGTCGACGTCAGCCTGCACCGGGAGGGGCGCCACGCGGTGCTGGACGTGGCCGACCACGGGCCGGGCATCGCGCCCGAGCGCCGCCGCGAGGCACTGCGGCCCTTCAGCCGCCTGGATGACGCCCGCACCCGCACCGGCAGCGTGGGCCTGGGGCTGGCGCTGGCCGAGGCCATCGCCCGCGCCCACGGCGGCTCGCTGGAATTGCGTCAGGCCGACTCGGGCGGCTTGTGCGTGCGCGTGCGCCTGCCCCTGTCGGAAGCCGCCTAGTGGGCGGATCCGTCCACGGGGTGGCGCGCCCGGCCGGGCCATCTACGGTACGATGCTCGTTGCATTGTCCCTAGCCGTTTCCGCACCATGGCCATCCAGTCCGATTCGCTCTCCTCCCGTCCCGACGCCGCCCGCATCGTGGCGCCCCAGCCCGCGTCGCCCAACGAGGAATCCATCGAGCGCGCCCTGCGGCCCAAGGCGCTGCAGGAGTACGTCGGCCAGCAGCGCGCGCGCGAACAGCTCGAGATCTTCATCGCCGCCGCTCGCAAGCGCGGCGAGGCGCTGGACCACGTGCTGCTGTTCGGCCCGCCGGGCCTGGGCAAGACCACGCTGGCCCACATCATCGCGCATGAAATGGGAGTGCAGCTGCGCCAGACCTCCGGCCCGGTGCTGGAGCGTCCCGGCGACCTGGCCGCGCTGCTGACCAACCTGGAAAAGAACGACGTCCTGTTCATCGACGAGATCCACCGCCTGTCGCCCGTGGTCGAGGAAATCCTGTACCCGGCGCTGGAGGATTTCCAGATCGACATCATGATCGGCGAGGGCCCCGCCGCGCGCAGCGTCAAGCTGGACCTGCAGCCCTTCACGCTGGTGGGCGCCACCACCCGCGCCGGCATGCTGACCAATCCGTTGCGTGACCGCTTCGGCATCGTCTCGCGGCTGGAGTTCTACAACGCCGCCGACCTGGGCCACATCGTCACGCGCAGCGCGGGCCTGCTCAACGCCGAAATCACGCCGGACGGCGCCGCCGAGGTCGCGCGCCGCGCCCGGGGCACGCCCCGCATCGCCAACCGCCTGCTGCGGCGCGTGCGCGATTACGCCGAGGTCAAGGCGCGCGGCACCATCGACGCCGACGTGGCGGGCCGCGCCCTGGCCATGCTGGAAGTCGATCCGCAAGGGCTGGACCTGATGGACCGCAAGCTGCTGGAAGCCATCATCCACAAGTTCGACGGCGGACCGGTGGGCGTGGACAGCCTGGCGGCGGCTATCGGCGAAGAGCGCGACACCATCGAGGACGTGATCGAGCCCTACCTGATCCAGCACGGCTATCTGCAGCGCACGCCGCGCGGCCGCACCGCCACGCTGACCACCTGGCGTCATCTCGGGCTGACGCCGCCCGCCGGCGCGGCCAGCGGCAGCGGGGATCTGTTCGGCAAGTAGCCGCGGCGGGCCGGCCGCGCGGCGGGACGGTCCGGGCAGGTATATGATCCCAGGGTTTCGACCCCCGCGATCTGAGGACCCGTCCCATGCAGCCTGATTTGCCCACGAATCTCCCCAGCTACGACGATATCGTCCGCGCCAGCGAGCGCCTGGCCGGCCACGCGCACCGCACGCCCGTGCTGACCTCGGCCACCGCCGACGCGATCGCCGGGGCCTCGCTGTTCTTCAAGTGCGAGAATTTCCAGCGCATGGGCGCGTTCAAGTTTCGCGGCGGCTACAACGCCATCGCGCGCCTGACCCCGGCGCAGCGCGCCGCCGGCGTGGTGACGTTCTCGTCCGGCAACCATGCCCAGGCCATCGCGCTGGCTTCGCGCATGCAGGGCGTGCAGGCCACCATCATCATGCCGCTGGACGCTCCCGCGGCCAAGCGCGCCGCTACCGAGGGCTACGGCGGCAAGATCGTGACCTACGACCGCTACACCGAGGACCGCGAGGAAATCGCCCGCCGCATCCAGGCCGAGACCGGCGCCACGCTGATCCCGCCTTATGACCACGAGGACGTGATCGCGGGGCAGGGCACGGCGGCCAAGGAACTGTTCGAGGAAGTGGGCGAGCTGGATTACCTGTTCGTCTGCCTGGGCGGCGGCGGGTTGCTGAGCGGATCGGCGCTGGCCGCCTATGCGCTGAGCCCGCGCTGCCTGGTCTACGGCGTGGAGCCCGAGGCCGGCAACGACGGCCAGCAATCGCTGCGCAAGGGTGAAGTGGTCCGAATTCCCGCGCCCAAGACCCTGGCCGACGGCGCCGCCACGACCCACCTGGGCAACCTGACCTTCCCGCTCATCCAGAAGTACGTGCGCGACATCGTCACCGTGACCGACGATCAGCTGGTGGCGACCATGAAGTTCTTCGCCGAAAGGATGAAGATGGTGGTGGAGCCGACCGGCTGCCTGTCCACCGCGGCCGTGCTGCAGAACGTGGTGCCGGTGCGCGGCGCGCGCGTGGGGATCGTCATCAGCGGCGGCAACGTCGACCTGCCGGCCTACGCCAAACTGCTCTCCATTTGATTTTTCAACGCCGGCGCGCCCTTGCGGATGCGTTGACCGCAAGGCAGAATCGGGCTGAATCCTGACGAACAGGGGCTGCTCATGCGTATCCTTGTCATCGGCGGCACCGGCTTCATCGGCCGTCGCCTGGTCGCCCGGCTTTCCGGCGGCGGACAGCACCAGATCCTGGTGCCCACCCGTAGCTATGGCCGCGGGCGGGATCTGCAGATCCTGCCCGGCGTCACGCTCACGGCCGACGACGTCCACGACGACGCCACGCTGGACCGCCTGCTGCGCGGCTGCGACGCCGCTGTCAACCTGGTCGGCATCCTGCACGGCAAGGCCGGCAAGCCTTATGGCTCCGATTTCGCCCGTGCGCACGTGACGTTGCCGCAGCGGGTGGCGCAGGCCTGCCGGCGGCAGGGCGTGCGACGCCTGCTGCACATGAGCGCGCTGGGCGCCGATTCCGCCGGCGCCAGCATGTACCAGCGCTCCAAGGGCGACGGCGAGGCCGCCGTGCGCAAGGAACTCGAAGGCTGGCGCGACGGCGGCTGGACCATCTTCCGTCCGTCCGTGGTGTTCGGCCCGGATGACAATTTCACCAACCTTTTCGCCCGCCTGGCGCGCTGGCTGCCCGTGCTGCCGCTGGCGGGCGCGCACGCGCGCATGCAGCCGGTCTATGTGGGCGACGTGGTGGCCGCGATGACGGCGGCGCTGGACGACACGCACGCCTGCGGCAAGACCTATGAGCTGGGCGGACCGCAGGTCTACACGCTGGGCGAGATCGTGCGCCTGTGCGCCGCCTGGAGCGGGCATCCGCGTCAGGTCTGGCCCATGCCGATGGGCCTGGGCCGCCTGCAGGCGCTGTTTTTCGAATGCCTGCCCGGCGAGCCGCTGATGTCGCGCGACAACCTGGATTCGTTGCGCAGCGATAACGTCTGTTCCGGACCGATGGCGCCCGAGCTGCGAGTGGTGCCGACCGGGCTGGAAACGGTGGCGCCCAGCTATCTGTAGCGCCCGCCGCCGGCGCGGGTCGCGATGTCAGCGCACCAGCGCCTTGAGCGCCAGCTTGATGCCGTCGGACACGCCCACGCCTTCGGGCAGCGTCTTCAGCGCCGACAGCGACTCCTTCTCCGAGTAGCCCAGCGCCAGCAGCGCGTTCAGGATGTCCGATTGATTGTCGGGCGTGGCATGCGCCTGGGCGCCGATGTCGGCGCCGAGCTTGCCGCGCATTTCCAGCAGCAGGCGTTCCGCCGTTTTCTTGCCGATGCCCGGCACGCGGGTCAGGCGGCCGGATTCCTGCAGCGTGATGGCCTGGGCCAGGTCGGCCACCGACAGGCCGGACAGCACCGACAGCGCGGTGCGCGCGCCGATGCCGCTGACCTTGATCAGCTCGCGGAAGGCGCTGCGTTCGCCGGCCGTGGCGAAGCCATACAGGATGTGGGCGTCCTCGCGCACCGTCAGGTGCGTGTAGAGCGTGACGCGCGCGCCGTTCTCGGGCAGCGCGTACAGCGTGCTCATGGGCACGTCGATGTCGTAGCCCAGTCCGTTGACGTCCACGCAGACGGTGGGCGGCAGTTTCTCGATCAGGGTTCCGGTGATGCGTCCGATCATGGCGGGAAGATGGCGTGAAAAGTGGAGCCGCGCGGATGCGCGGCGGGATGCGGGGATTCTATACGCGCGGCGCGGGCCGCGGGAGGGCGGGGCGGCTCAGCCGACCAGGCGGCCGTTGCGCAGCCGGGTCTGGCCGCCGCCCAGCGCCGCGCCCAGGCGGCCGAGCTTGTCCTGCAGCGGCCCGGCGTGCGCGTGGCAGATGGCGCAGGCCAGCGCGTCGGCCGAGTCGGGGGCCGGCGTGCCGTCCAGGGACAGCAGGTGCTGGACCATCATCTGCACCTGCTCCTTGGCGGCGCGGCCGGTGCCGACCACGGCTTTCTTGATCTGCAGCGCGGTGTATTCGTGCACGGCCAGCGCGCTGTCGGCCAGCGCGCACAGCGCCGCGCCCCGCGCCTGGCCCAGCAGCAGGGTTGAGGCGGGGTTGGTGTTCAGGAAGACGATTTCCAGCGCGGCCACGTCCGGCCGGGTTTCCTGCGCCACCTGGCGCAGGTTGTCCAGGATGACCTTCAGGCGTTCGGACAGCGCCAGCGACGGCGGGACCACGATGGTCCCGCTGGCGACGTAGCGCAGGCGCATGCCGTCGGCATCGACCACGCCGAAGCCGGTGCGGCGCAGGCCGGGATCGATGCCGAGGATGCGCATCAGTGGCGGAAGTGGCGGGTGCCGGTCAGCACCATGGCGATGCCGTGCTCGTCGGCCGCCGCGATGACTTCATCGTCACGCACGCTGCCGCCGGGCTGGATCACGCAGGTCGCGCCCGCGGCCACCACCACGTCCAGGCCATCGCGGAACGGGAAGAACGCGTCCGACGCCACGGCCGAGCCCTTGAGCGTCAGGCCGGCGTTCTCGGCCTTGATCGAGGCGATCCGGGCCGAGTCGATGCGGCTCATCTGGCCGGCGCCCACGCCCAGCGTCATGCCGCCGCCCACGAACACGATGGCGTTGGACTTGACGTACTTGGCGACCTTCCAGGCGAAGGCCAGGTCGTCCATTTCCTGTTCGGTGGGCTGGCGCTTGGTCACGACCTTGAGCGCGTCGCGCGGCACGTTGTAGGCGTCCGGGGTCTGCACCAGCCAGCCGCCGCCCACGCGCTTGACGTCGAAGGCGTTCTGGCCGGCGCCCATCGGCACTTCCAGCACGCGCACGTTCTTCTTGGCGGCCAGGATGGCCAGCGCCGCGCCGTCATAGGCCGGCGCCAGCAGCACTTCCAGGAACTGCGCGCTGACGGCTTCGGCCGTGGCGGCGTCGACCGGGCGGTTGAAGGCGATGATGCCGCCGAAGGCCGAGGTCGGGTCGGTCTTGAACGCCTGCTGGTAGGCGCCCAGCGTGTTGGCCGCGACGGCCACGCCGCAGGGGTTGGCGTGCTTGACGATGACGCAGGCGGGCGCCTCGAAGCTGCGCGCGCATTCCCAGGCCGCGTCGGCGTCGGCGATGTTGTTGTACGACAGTTCCTTGCCTTGCAGCTGGCGGTAGTTGCCAAGCAGGCCGGCCGGACGTTGCGGATCGACGTAGAAGGCCGCCGTCTGGTGCGGGTTCTCGCCGTAGCGCAGGGCCTGCTGCTGCTTGACCTGCAACGTCAGCGTGCCGGGCCATTCGTTGCGGGCCGGGGCGGCGTCCTGCTTGGGCTCGGCTTCGGCCAGGCTGCTCAGGTAGGCGGCGATGGCGCCGTCATAGGCGGCGGTGTGGGCGTAGACCTTGCCGGCCAGTTCCAGGCGCAGGCCATAGGAGGTGTTGCCGCCCTTGTCCATTTCGCCCAGCACGCGCGAGTAGTCCACCGGGTCGATGACCACGGTCACGCCGCCGGCTTCGGTGCCGTGGTTCTTGGCGGCGGCGCGCAGCATGGCCGGGCCGCCGATGTCGATGTTCTCGACCGCGTCGGCGAAGGTGCAGCCGGGCTTGGCGACCGTTTCGCGGAACGGGTAGAGGTTGACCACCAGCATGTCGATGCGGTCGATGCCCGCCGCCTTGATGGTGTCCATGTGCTCGGCGCTGTCGCGGCGCGCCAGCAGGCCGCCGTGGATCTTCGGATGCAGCGTCTTGACGCGGCCGTCCAGGATCTCGGGCGAACCGGTGTGGGCGGCGACCTCGGTGACGTTCAGGCCGGACTCGGCCAGCAGCTTGGCGGTGCCGCCGGTCGAGAGCAGGCGCACGCCGCGCGCGGCCAGGGCGCGGGCAAATTCAACGATGCCGGTCTTGTCGGACACCGAAAGCAGGGCGGTTTCGATTTTCATGGTGAGGGCGGAGTGGGGCGCGGGCGCCTTTCTCGTTCGGGTACTGGATGGGAAATCTGGAAGGGGGCGGCCAGTGCCGGGCTGGCCGTCCGCTGGCGTGGTGATCTATACCTGGATGTTGTGGGCGAGCAGCTTCTTGCGCAGCGTGTTGCGCGTGATGCCCAGCATTTCGGACGCCCGCGACTGGTTGCCGCCGGACCGTTCCAGCGCCACTTCAAGCACCGGGCGCTCAACGCAGCGCATCACCATGTCCCACATGTCGTGAGGCTCGGATTCACCCAGGTCTTCGAAATAGCGCTCCAGGCTGGCGCGCACGCATTCTTCCAGGACATCTTTCTTGCTCATCGGAGTACAGATATTTTTATGTTGGTGTTGAGGCGGTCATGCCGCCAGCAGGGCTTGAACGGCCGGCGCCGGATTGCGGTCGCCGTCGTTCGATAGTGCGAGGAACCATTCCGACACCGCCCGCCATTGGTCGCGGGTGTTGTCGATGAGGTTCATGCGGTCGCGGAACGAGTCCGCGTCCGGCAGGCCTTCCAGATACCAGCCGATATGCTTGCGCGCCGTGCGTACGCCGGTGTGCTCGCCATAGAAGCGGTAGTGGTCGTCGAGGTGTTCGAGCAGCAGCTCGCGCATTTCCCCATAGGAGGGCGGGGCGAGTTTTTCGCCCGTGCGCAGGTAGTGGTCGATTTCGCGGAAGATCCAGGGACGGCCCTGGGCCGCCCGTCCGATCATCACCGCGTCGGCGCCAGTGTAATCCAGGACGTGTTTCGCTTTCTCGGGCGAGTCGATGTCGCCGTTGGCGATGAGCGGGATCTTCAGCTCCGCGCGGACCGCGCGGATGGTGTCGTATTCGGCATGGCCGGTGTACAGGTCGGCGCGGGTGCGGCCGTGCAGGGTCAGGGCGGCGATGCCGGCGTTCTCGGCCAGCCGGGCCACGCGCAGCGCGTTGCGGCTCTCGCGGTCCCAGCCGGTGCGGGTCTTGAGCGTGACGGGCACGCCCAGCGGCGCGCAGGCGGCCACCACGGCGTCCAGGATGCGGACGATCAGGTCTTCGTGGCGCAGCAGCGCCGAGCCGGAGGCCACGTTGCAGACCTTCTTGACCGGGCAGCCCATGTTGATGTCGATGATCTTGGCGCCCCGGGCCGCGTTGAAAGCGGCGGCCTCGGCCATCATGGCCGGGTCGGCGCCGGCGATCTGGACCGAAATGGGGGCGATCTCGCCGTCGTGGTTCAGGCGGCGCGAGGTCTTGACGCTGTCCCACAGCTTGGGGTTGCTGGCCGCCATTTCGGACACGGCATAGCCGGCCCCCAGCTTCTTGCAAAGCTGCCGGAAAGGCCGATCGGTCACGCCCGCCATGGGCGCGACCAGTACGTTGTTGGGGAGAGTCCAGGGACCGATGCGCATGGTCACATTTTAACCGGCCTGATCGAACCCTCTTTTTTGTCCGACAACGGCTTGGTAACAAGCCTGGGCGGACGAGGCAGAGCGCGGCCCCTTTCCAGGGCCGGATCGTGGCGGCCGGCGCCGGGCTAGGTCCGGAATCCTTGCAGCAGATGCCGGGCCAGCGGCGCGCGCAGCGGCGCCGCCAGGTCCAGGCCCAGCAGCGCCAGGCCGCAGGCATGTTCCACCGGCGCCAGGCCGGTGGCGAACACGCGCGGCATCAGGTCGGTCAGGCCGGCGGTGATCAGGCGGTCGAACTGGCGCGCGCCGGCGAACTCGGCCAGCGCCGGGGCAGGGCTGGCGTCCGGGCCTGGCAGCCAGGCGCCCAGCGCCTGCGCCAGCCGGGCGGCGTCGCGCAGGCCCAGGTTCAGGCCCTGGCCCGCCACCGGGTGCAGGGTCTGGGCGGCATTGCCGATGGCCGCCACGCGCCCTTGCACCTGGGCGCGGCGGGCGCTCAGCGCCAGCGGGAAAACGTGACGCGGCGCCTGGCTGGACAGGCGGCCGAGGCGGTCGCCGAAGGCGGCGCTCAGCGCGCGCGAGAAGGCCGCGTTGTCCAGCGCGGCCAGTTCGGCGGCGCGTTGCGGCGTGCTGCACCAGACCACGGAATGGGCTTCGGGCGTGTGCGGATGGGGCAGCAGGGCCAGCGGCCCCTCGGACGTGAAGCGCTCCCAGGCCCAGCCGGGGCGCGGCAGGGTGGCGTGCGCCGTGGTCAGCACGGCGTGCTGGCCGTAGTCGCGGCGCAGGTCCTCGCCGCCCGCGCCGTCGGACTGCACCACCACCCGGCAGCGCAATTCGGTGTCGCCCTGGGCGACGCGCACGCCGTCGGCATCCTGCTCCAGGATCCGGGCCGGCGGTCCCGACAGCAGGGTCACGCCGCACTGGGCGACGCGGGCTTCGAGCCGGGCGTAGAGGCCCGAATAGCCGACCACGCTGCCCAGCTGCGGCACGTCGAAGTCGGTATGGCGGATCAGGCTGCGGCCCAGGCGGCCGCGCTGCGAGACATGGATGCTGCGGATGTCGGCCGAGCGTTCCGGCCAGGCGTCCAGCGATTCGAGCAGCACGCGGCTGCCGTGGTTCATGGCCAGCACGCGCGGATCGGCCGCGGGCGCGGCGTCCGCCGTGGAGGCGGGGGCCGTGCCTTGCAGCAGCGCGATGCGGGCCGGATCCGGCGCCACCCGAGCCAGCATCAGGGCCAGGACGCGGCCGACGGGGCCGGCGCCGAGAATCGCAATGTCGAAGGCGGAAGCAGTCATGTGCGGAAGTTTAACCGTCCACTACAATCGCCGGCAGGCGGCGTGCGCGGTCACGCCACAGGAGCGATGACATGACGCAGGCTCAGGCTACTTCTTCGATTTCCGCTGCAATCCCGCGCCGGCCGCGGGGCAAGGTCGCGGTCGGCCTGCTGGCCTGCTTCCTGGGCTGGGCGGGCGCGCACTGGTGGTATCTCGGCCGCCGCCATGCCTGGGCGGTGAGCCTGTACGCCGCGCTGGCGCTGGCCGGCGCCTTCAGTCTTTATCCGGTCTGGTACGACAACCCGGCTTTCTTTCTGTTGTTCATTCCCATGATCGACGGCTTCGTCGAGAGCGTGGTCTTCTCGCTCATGTCCGACGAGAAATTCGACCGGCGCTACAACCCCGATCTGGGCCGCCCGTCGGCGACGGGCTGGGGGCCGGTCCTGGTGGCGCTGAGCGCCTGCCTGATCGGCTCGATCGTGGCCATGTTCGCCATCGCCATGGTGGTGGTGTACGTATGGGTGGCGATGGGCTGGCTGGACGGCTACGTGCTGTAGCCGCCGCGCCTATTCACGCATCAGCGCCTCGATCTCGCCGGCCTGCACCGGCACGCCGCGGGTGATCAGCTCGCAGCCCTCGTCCGTGACCAGCGCGTCGTCCTCGATGCGGATGCCGATGTTCCAGTAGGCCTCGGGCACGTCGTCGGCGGGGCGCACATAGATGCCGGGCTCGATGGTCAGCATCATGCCGGCCTGCAGCGCGCGCCAGGGACGCTCGCCGCCCTGCGCGGGGCCGGGCTGACGGTAGTCGCCCACGTCATGGACGTCCAGGCCCAGCCAATGGCCGGTGCGGTGCATGTAGTAGCGGCTGTAGGCGCCGGATTCGATCACGCCGTCCAGCGATCCTTTCAGCAGCTTCAGGTCCAGCATGCCCTGGGCCAACACCCGGACGGCGGCGTCGTGCGAATCGTTGCAGGATCGGCCCGGCGCCGTGGCCTGCACGGCGGCGTCCTGCGCGGCGGCCGTCAGGTCGTACAGCGCCCGCTGCGGACCGCTGTAGCGGCCGTTCACGGGAAAGGTGCGCGTGATGTCGCTGGCATAGCTGTCGACCTCGCAGCCGGCATCGATCAGCACCAGGTCGCCGTCACGCAGCACGGCGTCGCCCGCCGGGTAGTGCAGCACGCAGGCGTTGGCGCCGGCCGCCACGATGCTGTTGTAGGCCACCGACTGCGCGCCCTGGCGCCGGAATTCATACAACAGCTCGGCTTCCAGCTCGTACTCGCGCATGCCGGCGCGGGCGGCCCGCATGGCGCGGGCGTGAGCGCCGGCGGAGATCTTGGCGGCGCGGCGCATGGCGGCGATCTCCGTGGCGTCCTTGATCAGCCGCATCTCCGCCAGAATGGGGGCCACGTCCTGCTGCCGTTCGGGCGGCAGGCGGCCGCCGCGTCCGGATTCGCGGGCGGCGGCCAGCCAGCGCCGCAGCCGGCCGTCGGCGCGCCGGTTGCCCGCCAGCGGCGCGTACAGCGTGGGCTGGTCCATCAGCAGCGTGGGCATCAGTTCGTCGAGCGCGTCGATCGGATGGGCGTCGTCAAAGCCGAAGCGTTCGGCGGCGGCTTCCGGGCCGAAGCGCTTGCCTTCCCAGATCTCATGCTCGACATGTCGCGGACGGCAGAACAGCAGCGCGCGGTCGGTGGCGCCGGCGATCAGCACCAGCCAGGCCTCCGGCTCGGTGAAGCCGGTGAGGTAGAAGAAGTCGCTGTCGTGCCGGTAGGGATATTCGGCGTCGCGGTTGCGGACGGCCTCGGGCGCGGTGGCGAGCACGGCGATGCCGCCGCCGGCCGCGCGCATGCGTTCCATCAGGCGGTGGCGGCGGGCGGCATAGGGGGCGATATCGTCGGGCGGCAGGCTCATGGGCGGCCGGGGCGCACTGCCCCGCGGGTGGCGTTTGTCGGGAAGCGGCATGCGGCGGCGGGCGGCTCGAATGCCTGGACGCAGGCTGCGTTGACTTCCACTTTAACGCGGCTGGGCGGCGCTCGCGCGGTCGCGCGGAGCGTCCGCGCCGCCTGTGCGGAAATTCCCGCCCGCGCGGCCGGCGGGCTGCTACAATCGCGGCTCAGTCATTGGGGAGTAGCCATCCTTTGTTCCCCAAAGGAGTCAGCGTCAACAAACTTGGTGGTTCAGGTTGCGGAGCAACCGCTGGAACCCCATGGCGCTGACGGTTTCCATGCTCGCGGCGCGCCCGCCACATGGAACTGCCAGGCGAGACCTTTGGCCGCGTTGCGTTCACCCCTGGCCGGGCGAGCGGCAGCGTCGTGCCATCGGTATCCGCTCGTCCGGCCGCATTCGCTCCCATGTTGCTCACCCTGTTCCTGTTTTTCCTGTCCGCGGCGGTCATCTATTTCGCCTGCGAGTACTTCGTCAATGGCGTCGAGTGGGTCGGCCACCGGTTCGAGCTGGGCGCCACCGCGACGGGCACCGTGCTCGCCGCCTTCGGCACCGCGCTGCCGGAAAGCGCCGTGACCTTCATGGCTGTCGTGTTCGGCGATACCCCAGAGCAGAAGGACATCGGCGTGGGCGCCGCGATGGGCGGTCCGCTGGTACTGGCGACGCTGGCCTACGCGGTCGTCGGCCTGGCCCTGTGGCGCGCCCACCGTGGCCGCGCGACGCAATTGGACTGTATCAACGCGGACCAGCGCAGACTGGCCCGCGACCAGGCCTGGTTCATGGGCATCTTCGTCTTCAAGGTCGGGCTGGGGCTGCTGGCCTTCGCCTGGAAGCCCTGGCTGGGCATCCTGTTCCTGGTCACCTACGGCCTCTATGTGAAGCGCGAGCTGAGCAATGACGAGGAAAGCCTGGCCAGCGAAGACCTGGAGCCGCTCAAGCTGCGCCCCCGCGACACGGATCCCGCGCTGTCCTGGGCCATCACGCAGACGGTGCTGGCGCTGGTGGTGATCGCCGGCGCGTCGCATGTGTTCGTCAACCAGATCGAGACGCTGGGCGTGGCCATGGGCGCTTCGCCGCACCTGGCGGCGCTGCTGCTGGCGCCGGTCGCCACCGAGCTGCCGGAAATCATGAACGCGCTGATCTGGGTGCGCCAGGGTAAAGAGCGGCTGGCCTTGGCCAACATCTCGGGCGCCATGATGATCCAGGCCACCATTCCCAGCGCGCTGGGCATCTTCATGACGCCTTGGCTGCTGGACGCCCCCTTGCTCGCGGCCGGCCTGTTCACCATGCTGTCCATCGGCCTGCTGTGGCTGCGCTTCCGCTCTTCCGGCATCACCGTGCCGGTGCTGTCGGCGGCGGGTGGCTTCTACGCCTTGTTCGCCATCTACCTGGGCTGGCACTTCTACGCGTGAGGACGGCGCAGCGCGCTTCTGTCGGAGGACGGTGGGGGGGGGGGGGGGGGGGCGGGGGGG
>NZ_JBICCO010000074.1:0-35028 GCF_043119405.1 Achromobacter sp. 413638 | reverse complement strand
GTTTTTTTAGGGGGGGCCGGGTGGGGCCGGGCGGGGCGCGGCCGGGTCCGGCGGGGTTGGGGCGGGCCGCCCCGGGCGTCACACGCCCCAGCGCGGGATGGGGTGGCTGCCCATCGAGATGCAGACGTTCTTCATCTCGCAGAAGGTCTCCAGGCTGGCGTCGCCGCCCTCGCGGCCCACGCCCGAGTCCTTGATGCCGCCGAAGGGCTGGCGCAGGTCGCGCACGTTCTGGCTGTTGATGAAGACCATGCCGGCCTCGATGCCGCGCGCCAGCCGGTGGGCCTTGCCCACGTCCTGGGTCCAGACGTAGGAAGCCAGCCCGTAGCGGCTGTCGTTGGCCAGCCGCAGGCCCTCGTCCTCGTCGTCGAAGGGAATCAGGCAGACCACCGGACCGAAGATCTCTTCCTGCGCCACGCGCATGCGGTTGTCCACGCCGGTGAGCACGGTGGGTTGCACGAAGTTGCCCTTGGCCACGCGCGCCGGCAGCCCGGCCGGCACGCCGCCGCCGGCCGCCACCACGGCGCCTTCGCGGCGGCCGATCTCGATGTAGCCGGTGACCTTCTCCCAATGCTGGCGCGTGATCATCGAGCCTACGTTGGTGTCCGGGTCGCGTGGGTCGCCCACGATCAGGCGCGCGGCGCGCTCGGCGAACTCGCGGGCGAAGCGGTCGTAGATCGAGCGCTGCACGAAGACGCGCGAGCCGGCGGTGCAGCGTTCGCCGTTGATCGAGAAGATGGTGAACAGCGCCGCGTCCAGCGCGCGCTGCTGGTCGGCGTCCTCGAACACCAGCACGGGCGACTTGCCGCCCAGCTCCATCGACAGCCGCTTGATGCCGGCGCGTTCGGCGATGCGCTGGCCGGTGGCGGTGCCGCCTGTGAAGGAAATGGTGCGCACGTCGGGATGGCGCACCAGCGCGTCGCCGGCTTCCGAGCCATAGCCATGCACGATGTTGAGCACGCCCTTGGGCACGCCGGCCTCCAGCGCCAGCCGGCCGAGCCGGTCGGCGGTCATGGGCGACAGCTCCGACATCTTCAGCACCGCGGTGTTGCCCAGCGCCAGGCAGGGCGCCACCTTCCAGGTGGCCGTCATCAGCGGCACGTTCCAGGGCGAGATCAGCCCGCACACGCCCACCGGCTGCAGCAGCGTGTAGTTGAGCATGGTCGAATCGACCGGGAAGGTCTGGCCGTTGATGCGCGTGGCGACTTCGGAAAAGAAATAGAAGTTCTCGCTGGCGCGCGGGATCAGCTGCTTCGAGGTCTGGTGGATGGGCAGGCCGGTGTCGTCGGTCTCCAGTTCGGCCAGCTCGGGCACGTGGCGCTCGATCAGGTCGCCCAGGCGGCGCATGATGCGGGCGCGCTCCCTGGCCGGCAGGCCGGCCCACTTGGGAAAGGCTTCCTTGGCGGCGGCCACGGCCAGGGCGACTTCGCGTTCGCCGCCCAGCGCGACTTCGGCCAGCACCTCGCCGGTGGCGGGATTGATGTTTTCCAGCGCGGACGGGCTTTCGACGGGCTTGCCGTCGATCAGGTGAGGGATCATCACTGCGTTCTCTTGTTCGGGAGGGATGAGAAGGGGAATCGGCAAGCTCAGGCGCCGCGCGCGGCGATGGCGTCGATCTCGATCTTCAGGCCGGGCCGGCCCAGGTGGGAGATGCCGACCGTGGTGCGGCTGGGCGGGCGGTCGGGGAAGAACTCGCGGAACACCGCGTTCATGGCGGCGAACTCGCCGATCATGTCGGTCATGTGCACCGTCATCTGCAACACGCCATCGGCCTCGCAGCCGGAAGCGGCCAGCAGGTCCAGCACGTTCTGCAGCGCCTGGCGCGTCTGGGCCTCGATGCCGGGCTCGAATTCGCGGGTGCCGGGCAGAAAGCCCACCTGACCCGAGACGAACACCAGGTCGCGCCAGACCACGGCGGGCGAGTGAGGCAGGCCGGCATCGCGGCCGATGAGCTGTTTTTCCATGGCGGCTTCCCCGGGGCGCGCGTCAGCCGGCCGAGCCGATCACGGCCACGACTTCGATCTCGACCTTCAGGCCGGGCCGCGCCAGGTGCGCCACGCCCACGGTGGAGCGAGCCGGCGGCTGGTCGGGGAAGACGCGCTTGAACACCGCGTTCATCGCCTGGAAGTCGGCGTCCATGTCGGTCATGAAGACGGTGGCCTTGGCCACGTCGGCCATGCGGCCGCCGGCGGCCTCGATCACGGACTGGATGTTGCGGAAGGCCAGCTCGGTCTGCTCGGTGATGTCGTCCGAGAAGGCGCGCGTGACGGGATCGGAGCCGGTATGGCCCGATACGAACAGCAGGCGGTCGACCTGGATGGCGGGCGAGTACGGCCGGTGCGGCAGCAGGCCGGTGGGCGGGACGATGACGTGTCGGTTCATGGCGGAAATCCTGCGGGCGGGGCGGGTCAGTCGATATAGGTGGGGATGGCGCGGGTGATCGGCTCGGACACCGGCTGCGGGCTGCCGTCGGCCAGCGCGGCCACGGTCATGGATTCCTCGTACCAGCGGCGCGGCGGCGGCGGACCCCACAGGCTCTGGCGGCGCGGGTTGTCCAGTTCCCAGCGCTTGGGCGCCTGGTCGCGGTCCACGGTCAGGTAGTCGCCGGTGTAGAGTTCGAAGCGGTTGCCGTCGGGGTCGCGCACATAGACGAACAGCGCGTTGGAAATGCCGTGGCGGGCCGGGCCGCGCTCGATGTTGTCGGCGTAGCCGGCGGCGGCCAGCGCGTCGCAGGCGCGGATCACGCCCATGGGCTCCATCAGCGAGAAGCCCGCGTGGTGCACGCTCGGGCCCTTGCCCGTCATCACGGCGATGTCGTGGATGGTGGCCTTGCGGTACAGCCAGCTGGCCCACACGCGTTCCTCGGGCGGGGCCGAGGCGGTGAATTCGGAGCAGTAGAAGCCCAGTTCGCGCGTGTACCAGTCGAAGCCGGCCTGCGCGTCGGGCATCAGCACGTTCAGGTGATCGAGCCGGGTGGGGCAGCCGTGGCGGTGCAGATGGTATTGCTGCAGCAGCCAGGGCGCCTGTTCCATGTGCGCGTAGTACTCGACCTGGAAGCCGAACGGATCCTGCACGCGCAGCGCGCGGCCCTGGCCGCGTTCCTCGCCGGCCGCCAGCCAGCGCATGGGCAGGCCCAGGCCGGCGAACTTGTGCGCCAGGCGGTCCAGGTCTTCCTCGCAGGAAACGCGGAAGCTGAAATGGCCGATGCCGGGAGAGGGCGAGCGCGTCAGCACCACGCTGTGATGCTCGCGGTCCTCGATGGCGCGCAGGTAGACGTGGTCGGCGTCGGACTCGGTCTCGAACAGGCCCACCACATCCACGTAGAAGTCGCGGGCGCGGGCCAGGTCCGAGACCAGGTACTCGATATGGCCCAGCCGCAGGATGTTGAAGTCGGGCTTGCCCGGCGTGTAGTCGATCATTTCCTGTCTCCGTCCGGGGCGCGCGTCGCGGCCCGATTCATGTTGATGACATTCTGTGCGCCGGGGCCGCGCGGCGTCTGTATCGCGGGATACATGCGGGGCATGGCTTACTCCTGCTCCGGCGCGATGCGCACGGGAAAGCGCGTTTCCATCCAACGGCCCATCGCCAGCAGGCGGTCCTCGCGGTACTTGGGCGCGACCCATTGCACGCCGGCCGGCAGCGCCGCGCCCTGCGCCCAGATCGGATAGGACAGGGCCGGAACCTGCGCGCTGTTGAACGCGGGCGTATAGGGATTCCAGGACATCCAGTCGGCGCCCGGCTGGTCCTGCGGCACGTCGCGTCCGGCCTCGAAGGCGCACAGCGGCACGGTGGGCAGCAGCAGCAGGTCGACCCGCGCGTGCAGGGCGGCCAGCTCGTTGGCGTAGCGGTCGCGCTGCTGGCAGATCGCGTGATAGCGCGAGATCGGCCAGTCGTCCACGCCTTGCACGAAGGCCAGCAGCCCGGGATCGAGCCGGCCATGCTGCTCGGACGCGATGGCGCGCACGGCGGCCGCGCAGCCCAGCCGGTACAGGTCCTGGCCGACCTGCGAGGCGGCCTCGATGTCGTAGTCGACTTCGGTCACGTCGAAGCCGTCGGCGCGCAGCGCGGCCAGCGTCTCGTCCAACGCGGCGCGCACCGGCGCGGCGCTGCGTGGGCCCCAGCGCCGGGGCGACAGCAGGCCGATGCGGGGGCGCGCGGCCGGGGCGTCGGCGCCGCCGTCCTCGCCCAGGTTGGAGGTCCAGTCCAGCGGCGAGGCGCCGCGCGTGGCCAGATAGGCTTCCTGCAGCTCGTCCATGCCGGCGGCGATGGGGCCGGTGTGCACGATGTTCGCGAAGGCGCTGGGCAGGGGCGACAGGGGGATGCGCCCGTGCGTGGGCTTCAGGCCGATGGTGCCGGTGAAGGCGGCCGGGATGCGGATCGAGCCGCCCGCGTCGCTGCCCATGGACAGGCGCACCACGCCGGCGGCCACGGCCGCCGCGCAGCCGCCGCTGCTGCCGCCGGGCGTGAGCGACGGGTTCCACGGATTGCGGGTGATGCCGAAGGCCGGACTGTCGGTGATGCCTTTCCAGTTGAATTCCGGAGCGCGGGTCTTGCCCAGCAGCACGGCGCCAGCATCGGCCAGCCGCTGCACGAACACGGTATGAGCCGCCGCCGGTTCGGCCGACGTGAGCGCCGAACCGCGCCGCGTGGGCCAGCCGCGCACGGCGGCGAATTCCTTGATGGCCACCGGCATGCCGTCCAGCGGTCCGAGCGCCGCGCCCTGGCGCCAGCGTTCCTCGGATTCTCGCGCGCCGGCCAGCGCGCCGGCGCGGTCCAGCAGCGCGAAGGCGTTGATGATCGGATCGGCGCGTTCGGCGTGCTCCAGCGCGCTGCGCGCCACGTCCACGGGCGAGACCTCGCCCAGACGGTACAGTTCGCGCAGGCGTGGCCAAGGGGTTTGATGCAGCATGATCAGTCTCCGGGTTCGGAATTGCCTCAGGCGGCGCAGGCGCCGAGATAGCTGGCCAGCAGGTCGGGATCCTGCGCCAGTTCGGCCCCGCTGCCTTGCTTGACGATGCGGCCCAGCTCGATCAGGTAGGCCAGGTCGGCGCTCTTGAGCGCGATGCGCGCGTTCTGCTCGACCAGGATCACGGTCAGGCCCTCGCGCCGGCGCAGGTCCACCACCACGTCCATGATCTGCTGCACGATCAGCGGCGCCAGGCCGATGGACGGCTCGTCCAGCAGCAGCACGCGCGGATGGGCGATCAGGGCGCGGCCGATGGCGACCATCTGCTGCTCGCCGCCGGACAGCGTGCCGGCCAGCTGCTCGCGCCGCTGCGCCAATACCGGGAACAGCGCGTAGACGCGTTCCAGCTCGCGCGCGAAATCGGTGCGGCGGCGGAAGGCGTAGGCGCCCAGGCGCAGGTTGTCCTCCACCTTCATCGAGGCGAACAGCGAGCGCTTCTCCGGCACCAGGCACATGCCGCGCCGCACGCGCTCCTCGACCGGCGTGTTGCCCAGGGGCTGGCCCTGCAGCAGCACCTGGCCGGCGCGCGCGGGCAGGGCGCCCATCAGCGCCTTGAGCAGGGTGGTCTTGCCGGCGCCGTTGGCGCCGATCAGCGACACCAGCGTGCCCTGCGGCACGTCGAAACTGACGCCGTGCAGCGCATCCACCTGGCCGTAGCTGACCGCCAGGTCCCTCACTTCGATCGCGTTCATGCCTCGGCTCCGAGATAGGCGGCCACCACGGCCGGGTTGCGCTGCACCTCCTGTCGTTCGCCCTGCGCCAGCAGCGCGCCGTAGTTCAGGACGAACAGGTAGTCCACGCAGCCCATCACCAGCTCCATGTCGTGCTCGACCAGCAGCACGGCCATGCCTTGTTCATCGCGCAGCTTGCGCATCAGTTGCACCAGCACGGCCTTTTCCGGGCCGCGCAGGCCCGCCGCCGGCTCGTCCAGCAGCAGCACGCCGGGCCGTGCCATCAGGGCGCGCGCCACCTCGACCAGCCGCTGGCTGCCCAGCGTCAGGCTGGCGGCCGGGCGCAACGCCTCGTCCGCCAGGCCGACCAGCTCCAGTGCGGCGCGCGCCTCGCGCGCCAGGCGCCGTTCCTCGGCCCGGTCCAGGCCCAGCGCGGCCGACAGCAGCCCGGCCTTGCCCTGGATGTGGCCGCCGATCAGCACGTTGTCCAGCACCGTCAGTTCCGGCACCAGCTGCACGTGCTGGAAGCTGCGCGCCACGCCGCGCCGCACCACCTCGTGCGCGCGCGCCGGCAGCGCCGCGCCGTCCAGCGAGACCTGTCCGCCGCTGGCCGGCAGAACCGCGGTCATCACGTTGAACAGGGTGGACTTGCCGGCGCCGTTCGGGCCGATCAGGCCGGTGATGCGTCCGGGCGGAATGTCCAGCGTTACGTCCTTGAGCGCCTGCAGCCCGCCGAAGCGCTTGTGCACGGCGTCCACGCTCAGGCGCTGGCCGGCCGTGACCGGGCGCGGCGCGGGGGCGGCCTCGCCGGCGGCGGCGGGCCGCGCCGGTGGTTTCAGCCGGACCCAGGTCAGCAGCCCGTTGGGCCAGCGCAGCAGCGCCACGATCAGGATCAGGCCGAACAGCATGGTCTCCATCTGGCCGGGGATGCCCAGCAGGTTGGCGATCAGGTACTGCGCGCCCAGCTCGATCGCGGTATAGGCCAGCACGCCCAGCAGCGGGCCCAGCGGATGCAGGCAGCCGCCCAGCACGACCATGATGAGCAGGTTGAACGAGACGCCGATGGAGAACGAGGTCGGGCTCAGGAAGCTCATGTAGAAGGCGTACAGTCCGCCCGCCAGCGCCGCCAGCGCGGCCGACAGCACGAAGATGCGGATCTTGGCGGCGGCCACGTCCACGCCGAAGGCCGCCGCCATGGTCGGGCTGGACTTGATGGCGCGCGCGGCCCGGCCCATGCGGCCGCGATAGATCCGGCAGTAGGCGATGTAGGCCAGCCCCACGGCGGCCCAGGCCAGCGCGCCCATGGCGCGGGTGCCGAACTCCATGCCCAGCACGCGCAGCGGCGGGATGTTGGACAGGCCGGAAGCGCCGCCGGTGACTTCGATGGCCGCCACGAAGCAGACGTAGGCGGCGATGCCCCAGGCCAGCGTGGCCAGCGGCAGGTAGTGGCCGCGCAGGCGCAGCGTGAGCCGGCCGATCACGTAGGCCAGCGCCGCGCAGGCGGCCACGGCCAGCAGGATGGCCAGCGGCGGCGGCACGCCATAGTCGCGCGCCAGAATGGCCGAGGCGTAGGCGCCGCCGCCCAGGAAGGCGGCGTGGCCCAGCGACAGCTGGCCGGCGGCCAGCAGGAAGGCCAGGCCCAGGCAGACCAGGGCGTTGGTGCCGGCCAGCGTCATCAGGCCCACGTAGTAGGTCGGCAGCAGCACGATCAGCGCGGCGACCGCGAGGGCCGCGCCGGGAAGTAGCAGTTTTTCGGGTTTCATCGGCGGAAGCGCTTGCGCGTGTTCAATGTTCGTCCAGGTCGGCGCCGGCGCGGCTGTTGCGCCAGAGCAGGATGGGGATCACCATCGCGAACACCAGCGCGTCGCGGTAGGAACTGCTGAGGAAGGAGGCGAAGGACTCCAGCACGCCGACGATGAAGACGCCGGCCACCGACAGCGGGTAGTTCACCAGCCCGCCCATCGCCGCGCCCACGAAGCCCTTGAGCCCGACGACGAAGCCCATCTCGTAGTGCGCCGTCACCAGCGGGGCCAGCAGCATGCCGCTGGCGCCGGACAGCGCGGCCGCCAGGAAGTAGCTGAGCCGGCCCGCCATCACCACGGGGATGCCGCAGTACTGCGCGCCTTCCCGGTTGACCGAGGCCGCGCGCAGGGCCTTGCCGGTCAGGGTGCAGCGGAAGAACAGGTACAGCGCCAGGGCGGCCGCCAGCGAGAAGGCCATGATGAACAGCGACTGCGCCGCGATGTCGACGCCGGCCAGTTCCAGGCGCGCCTCGCTGATGGGCGGCACGGCGCGCGGATCGGCGCCCCACAGCAGCAGCGCGAGCGGATGCATGATCATGGACACGCCCACGCCGATGATCACCAGCACGACCGTGGAATTGGCCGGGTTGGGCTCGACCGTCAGCCGGTAGACGATGGGGCCGAGCGCGGCCACCAGCGCCAGCGAGGCCAGCATCTGCAGCAGCGGCGAGGGCACGCGCCAGGCCAGCGCCGCCAGCGCGGCCAGCGCCGCGCCCGCCGCCAGGTAGGATGCCAGCGGGCGCAGCAGCGAGCGGCCGTTGGCCCGCGCCCGCAGCAGGTCCAGCAGCAGGCAGGCGGCGCCGCCCGCCGCCACCACGTAGACCACGGGCGCCAGCGTGCCTTCGACGAAGCTGGCCAGCGTCAGCGCGCCGAAGGTCACGTACTCGCCTTGCGCGATGTTGACCACGCGCGTGGTGGTGTAGACCAGCACCAGGCTCAGGCCGACCAGCGTGTACACCGCGCCGTTGGTCAGGCCGTCCGTCGCCAGGAACAGGGTAGTGGTGAGATCCATCCCTACTCACCCAGCAGTTCGAACTTGCCGTCCTTGACCGTCACCAGGAAGGTGCTGCGCCGGTCCAGGCCCAGGTGGTCGGTCGGGCTGTAGCTGAACAGGCCGTTGACGCCGCGATACTCGCGCGTTGCCTCGATGGCGTCGCGCAGCGCCAGCCGGGCCTGCGTCAGGTCGCCGGCCTTGCCGGCGGCCACCACCTGGCGATAGGCCAGCAGCGGGATCTGCACCGTGTCGTAGGCCTGGGCCGCGAACATGTCGGTCTTGCCGGCGCCGTACTTGCCGTCATAGGCCTGCACGAACGCCGCGATGCCGGACTTGAGTGGATGGTCGTCGGGCAGCTGGCGATACACGGGCAGGGCCGAGGTGCCGACCAGCGCGCCTTCGACCGCCTTCTTGCCGACCGCCATGAAGGCCGGCGTGGCCGAGCCGGCGCCATGCAGCACCGGACCCTTGTAGCCGACGCGGCGCAGCGTCTCGGTGGCCAGCGCGGACGAGGGCGGGATGGCGTGGAAATAGACCGCGTCGGGTTTCTTCTGCGACACGCGCAGCGCCTGCGGCGTGAAGTTGGTGTCGCCGCGCGAGAAGCGCTCGGCGGCGACGATCTCCAGGCCCTTGCGCGTGGCGATCTGCTTGAACTCGACCCAGCCGCCCTCGCCGTAGGAGTCCTCCAGGCCCATGAAGGCCACCTGCTTCCAGCCCTGCTTGACCATGTAGTCGACGGTGTGGTCGATCATCAGGCGGTCGGTCAGCGGCGTCTTGAAGGTATAGCGGTGGGCGTCGGCCGGCTCGATGACCGAGGCCGCCGCGGCCAGCGACAGGTTGGGCACGCGCTCTTCCTCGATCACCTTGTTCACCGCCAGCGAGGCCGGCGTGGTGGTGCAGCAGATGACCAGGTGGACGCGATCTTCCTGGATCAGCTTGCGCGTCGCGTTGACGGCGCGCGCCGGGTCGGAGCCGTCGTCGTACTTGATGAAGCTGATGCGGAACGGCAGGCTGGCGTCGGCGGCCGTGCGTTCCTCCATCAGGTTGATGGCGGCCACCGCGCCGGTGGCGATGGCCGAGGCGCCGCCCGTGACCGAGCTGACCACGCCGATCCGCAGTTCGGGCCGGTCGTCGGCCTGCGTGGCCGTGGCCAGGAACAGGCCCGCGCACGCGAGGCCGGCCAGCAAGGGGTTGAATCTGCTCATCTATAGCTCCCGTAGAGGACAAGACAGGACGCCGGCGCATGCGCGGGCCTGGTTGAGAGCTAGTCTGGCAGGGGCGGGCGGGGCGCGGATGTATCCTGCGATACAAACCGCGGCCGTGGGGAGTTGGGGTTTTCCTGGGCTGCGCGCCTAGCGCGCGGGCGTCTTCAGCGCCTGGTCCAGGCGCGCGAACAGGTCCTGGTAGGCGGCGGCGTCGGTGACGACGCGGCTCTTGGCGTCGCCATTGCTGTCCCAGATCGTGCTGTTCAGGCCGATCCAGACGCGCGCCTGGGCGCCGTCGCGGCGGATGACGAGCTGGGCGTAGGTGCTCTGGTGGTCCGGCTTGGCGCCGTAGGCCAGGCCCTGCGACTTGAGCAGGCCGCGCAGCGCCTCGCGGCTGCGGCCGACCAGCTTCTGGTGGCGTTCGCCGGTGACGATGTCGGTGGCGGCGTCGCCGGCCACCTGTTCATAGCCGGCGGCCTTCAAGGCCGCCGCGCAGGCGTCGCGCAGTTGCGCGGCGTCGGATGCGGGATAGGCGCGCACGCGCACCTGGTCCACGGCGGCGCGCTCGGCCGGCGTCAATTCGATCGTGGTTTGCTTGGAGCTGTAGCGCAGCATGCTGCCGCCCGCGCCGGTGACGCGTTCCGGCGGCTTGGCCGGTTTGGGCGTGCCGGAGCAGGCGCCCAGCAGCGCAATGCAGGCGAGCGGCAGGAGCCGGGAACAGCGGGAGCGCGGCAGGACGGCCATGGAGTCGGAACGCTTGCAACGAGGCGCCAGCGGGTGGCGGGATCAGGCGAAACCGGCCGATCTTAGCACCGGCCGGCGTCGACGGCGGACTCAATGCCGGCGGTCGGGTTCGCCCCCGTCCTCCCAGCCGCCGCCCAGCGCCAGGAACACGGCGATCTGGTCGCTGCTGAGTTCGGCCCGGGCCGCCGCCAGCGCGCTTTCGTTGGCGGCCAGCGTGCGTTCGGCGTCCAGCACCGTCAGGTAGTCGGTCTTGCCGTATTGGAACAGCTGGCGCGCCTGGCTGGCGGCCTGGGCGCTCTGCTCGCGCGCGGCTTGCAGCGCGCTTTCGCGGTCGAGCTGGCGCGCATAGACGGTCAGCGCGCTTTCCGTTTCACGCAGTGCGTTGAGCACGGCGGCGTCGAAGCGGGCGGCGGCGGCCTTGGTGCCGGCCTCGGCCTGGGCGATGCGGGCCTGGGCGGCGCCGGTGTTGGGAATGGTCCAGGAGATCAGCGGCCCGATGCTCCAGCTGAAGGTGCCGCGGTCGCCGAACATGGCCGCGGGGCCGCCGGACGCGCCGGACAGGCCCAGCGAGATCTTGGGGTACAGGTCGGCCGTGGCCACGCCGATGCGGGCGGTGGCGGCGGCCAGGCTGCGTTCGGCCTGGCGGATGTCGGGACGGCGACGCAGCAGCGCGGCGCCGTCGCCCACCGGAATGGTCTGGGTCAGGCGCGGCGCCGTGGCGCATTGCAGCAGGCTGGCGGGAATTTGCGCCGGCGTGCGGCCGGTCAGCGCCGCCAGCCGGTACAGCGCGGTGCGCTGCTGGGCCTGGAACGGCGGCAGGTTGGCCTGCAGCTGTTGCAGCTGGCCGCGGGCGCGGGTCACGTCCAGCACGGTGCCGCGTCCGGCGCGTTGCAGGCGCTCGACGGCGTCGAGCGAGGCTGTCTGCACCTCGACCGAATGCCGGGCGGACGCCAGCTGCATGCCGGCGGCGCACATGTTGGCATAGGCGCGGGCGGTCTCGGCGGCCACGGTGACGCGGGTCGCGTCATAGGCGGCGCGGGCGGCCTGCTCGTCGCCGCTTGCGGCTTCCACCGCGCGGCGGATCTGGCCGAACAGGTCCAGCTGGTACGACACGCTGGCGCCGGCCGAGTAGGACCAGCGGCTGGGGGGATCGACGCCCGGCTGCAGCTCCTGCAGGCCGGAAACGTGGCCGAAGGTGGGCGAAGCGTTGACGCCGACGCTGGGCTGCTGCTGGGCCTGGGCTTCGCGGGTGGCGGCTTGCGCGCGTTCCAGATTGGCGGCGGCCACGCGCAGGTCGGTATTGGCGGCCAGCGCCTGTTCCACCAGTCCGTCCAGCGCCGGGTCGTCGTACAGCCGCCACCAGCGTCCGGGCGGCGCGTCCTGCCGGTAGGCCGCCTCATGCGACTCCAGGAAGGGCGCCTGCGCGTCCGGTCGCTGGATGGCGGCGTCAGCGGGCGTCCGGTAGTCCGGACCCACGGCGGCGCAGCCCGCCAGCGCGGCGGTCAGCATCAGCGGAAGGAAATGGCGGGTATTCATGACGGTTGCGGCAAGACGTGTGGAGACGGAGGGCGGGTGAGCGGGGATCAGGAGTGGCGCGGCGCGCCGTCGTCCCGCGCGGTCTCCGGCGGGTTGACGGACACGGTGGCGGTCTGGCCGGCCACCAGGCGCACGCCCTCGGGCACCTGGTCGATCTTCACGCGCACCGGGATGCGCTGCGCCAGCCGCACCCAGTTGAAGGTGGGGTTGACGTTGGGCAGCAGGTTGGCGCCGGTGCTGCGGTCGCGGTCGGCGATGCCCAGTGCGATGCTTTCCACATGGCCGTGGATG
Source organism: Achromobacter sp. 413638 (assembly GCF_043119405.1). Lineage (NCBI taxonomy): Bacteria > Pseudomonadati > Pseudomonadota > Betaproteobacteria > Burkholderiales > Alcaligenaceae > Achromobacter > Achromobacter sp. 413638. The sequence continues at coordinate 22,822 of NZ_JBICCO010000074.1, read as the reverse complement.
CGGCGGTCGTCGCCCATCAGCGTCACGGTCACGGGGTCGCCTTCGTGGATGCGGGGCAGCTTGGTTTCCTCGAAATAGCCTTCGATGTAGAACGAGCCGGAATCCACCAGCGCCATCACGCCACGACCGGCGGTGGCGTAGGCGCCGGCGCGCAGGTCCAGGTTGGTGACGCGGCCGTCGGTGGCGGCCAGCACGCGGCTGCGCTCCAGGTTCAGGCGCGCGCTGTTCAACTGCACCTCGGCCTGGGCCAGCGCGGCCTCGGTCTGCTGCAGCTTGGTCTGGCTCTGTTCCAGGGCTTCCGCCGCGACCAGCTGGCCCAGCGCGCGGTTGCGCTTGGCGTCGCGCAGCGCCTGTTCGCGCGCCACCTGCTGCGAGCGCACCGAGGCCTGGGCCTGGTCGTAGGCGAGCTGGAAGCGGGCGCGGTCGATCTCGAACAGCACGTCGCCGGCCTTCACGTCCTGGTTGTCGTGCACCGGCACGTCGGTGACCAGGCCGGACACATCCGGCGCGACCTGCACCACATAGGCCTTGACGCGGCCGTCGCGGGTCCAGGGTTCGATTTCGTAATGCACCCAGAGCTGCCAGCCAGCCGCGACGGCGGCGGCCACGACGGCGGCCGTCAGCGCGAACTTGCCGATGGCGGCGGGGCGCAGGGCGTTGGGGATCTTCATGCGAGTCTCTGGAAAATATAGGGAGATATCAGGGTGACGCCGTAAAGCAGCACCACGAACAGCGCGAGGTCGAACAGCGCCGGGTGCCACACCAGCCGGTACAGGCCGGCCCGGGCCAGCAGCCGGCGCAGGGCCCAGGCCACGCCCAGCGTGACCACGCCCAGCACCAGCAGCCAGGGAAAGTAAATGCCGTACAGGTTGAATTCGCCGATCATGATGCGTGGCCCTCCAGGTGGGGATGGGCGGGTTGGTACTCGGGCGCGTCGGGGAAGAAGGCGCGGCGGATGCCCACCAGCGCCACCACCGCGCGGTCGATCTGCGCCAGGAATTCCGGCGTCTTCTGGCCGCCGCGCCAGGACGAGCGATCGCGGAAGTAGCGCGCCAGTCCGTCGAGCACGGGGCGCAGCACCGGTTCGGCCATGGGCAGGTGGCGGCGCGCGCGCTGCAGTTCGGTGATGTCGCGGCCCACGCGCAGGTCCTTGAGCGCGTCGGCGGCCATCACGTCGTCGGGGCGCTTGGCCAGCGCCAGGCGCGGTTGCAGCAGGCCGATGCGGTCCAGCATGCGCGCCGCGTAGCCGTGGCGGGCCTGGGTGCGCGGCGAGGCCGCCAGCGCCGCCAGGTCGCGCCAGTTGGCGGCCTGGATGCGGCGCGCGCTCCAGTCGGCGCTGACAGTGCGGAAGATGGCGGCGATCACCGCCGCCAGGCCCACGCCCATGATCTGCGCGACCTGGGTGTCGATGAACGAGACCAGGTCGGCGGTGTTGGTGTCGTGCAGCGCCATGGTGCCGACGAAGCCGAACAGCACCGCCATGGCCTTGCCGGCGGAGGCCGGGCGGGCGATGAACACGCCGATCACGAAGGCGGTGGGCAGCATCGAGAGCGCCAGCATCTCGAAGGAATGGATCGCGGGCATGATGCCCAGCAGGTACAGCGCCGACAGCGGGATCGAATACACCGTGTAGGTCAGGAATTGCATGATGCCCGGCACGGGATTGTCCTGCGAGGCGAAGAAGCAGCTGAAGATGGCGGCCATGAGCGCGGCGGTGGCGCCGTTGCTCCAGGCCGTGCCGATCCAGAACGCGCAGCAGGCGGCGATGGCCAGGCCGGCGGCGGCGGCCGACAGCAGCGCCATGCCGTGGTCGCGGTGCAGCGGGCGGCGCTGCGCGTCCAGGTGGCGCGGCGCGCGTCGCGCGGCGCCGTTCAGCCCGGCGCGGATCTCGCGCCGCAGCGTCAGGCATTCGTCATAGCCGTCGATCAGCTCGCGCAGCCGGGTCATCAGGCTGGCCAGCAGCGCGTCGCGCCAGCTGGAGCGGCTGTCGATGGCCGGCGTCAGCCGGACGGCGGCCGCGCGCAGCCGCAGCGCGGTGGCATGGGTGGCGCGCGGACCGGCGTCGATCCATTTGGAAATGCTGGCCAGCAGGCGCGCGACGTTCTCGGGCAGCGGCTGGCCGTCGGCCTGCAGGGCGCGCATGCGGTCCTCGACGGCCGAGACGATGGGCGTCAGCGCCGCGACGCGGTCCTGCATGGCGCGCACCGCGCCGGCGGTCCAGCGCAGGTTGCTGGTGTCGAACGGCACATGGGTCGACAGCAGGCGCAGCTGGGTGATGTCGTTGGCCAGGGTGCGGCGGTCCTTGTCGGACTTGCCGGCGTCGCCGCCGGCCAGGATGTCTTGCATCCAGAGCCGGGCGTCGCGCACGGCCTTGTCCAGCAGCAGCGTCAGCGCCGGCGCCAGGCCGCGCGGCAGCACCACGCTGTGGACCAGCGTGGCGCAGACGATGCCCAGCGCGATTTCCTCGACGCGGGCCAGCGCGGTGTCGAACACCAGCGTGGGCTCGGAGACGGACGGGAAACCGATCATGGCGGCGGTGTAGCCGGCCAGCATGAACAGATAGGAGCGCGGCGTGCGGTCCAGCACCGACATATACAGGCAGGCGCCGACCCACAGGGCCATGGCGGCGGTCATCACCACGGGCGAGTTGGACAGGCGCGGCACCATGTACACCGTCATGGCCGAGCCGACGAAAGTGCCGACCAGCCGGTACAGCGCCTTGGAGCGCACCGCGCCGGACCAGGGCTGCGACACGATGTAGGCCGTGGTCATGGCCCAGAACGGACGCGGCAGGCCCATGCTGTACGACAGATAGAGCGCCAGCATCGCGCCCGCGTAGCTCTTGAGCGAGAACACGGCTTCGCGGGCATTGGGCAGCGCCGGCAGCTTCATGGCCGGTAGTCCTCCTGCGCGCCGGCGGCGCTGCGGCCCAGCGCGGCCTTGAGCGCCTCGGACACGCGCAGGCAGGCTTGCAGATCGTCTTCGCTGATGCCGTCGAACAGGCGCCGGCGCAGCGCGACCAGCACGTCCTCGACCTGGGCGCGCAGCGCCTGGCCGGCCTCGCTCAGGTGCAGGGTCTTGGCGCGGCGGTCATGCGGGTCTTCGCGCCGTTCCATCAGGCCGGCGGCGACCAGCTGGTCCAGCACGCGCACCAGGGAAGGGCCTTCCACGCCCAGCGCCTCGGCCAGCGCGCCCTGGCGCACACCATCGCCCAGGCGGCCGGCGAGGATGACGGGCCAGGCGGTGGCCTGGGACAGGCCGTAGTCGGCCAGCGCCTTGTCGGCGGCGCCGCGATAGGCGCGCGACAGCACCATGAGATTTGCGGTGGTGGCCATGAGCAGGGAGTCGGAAGGCGTGTTCATGAATTAGATTGTATCCTATCTATTAGCTTACTAATAAATGAAAATGAACGATATCTCCATGAATTTTTTCAATCGGGACGATCGGAGGCGGGCTTTCCATGGATGGAAAGCCGGGAGGCGGGAGCGGGAAGGAGGGAGCGCCGGCCCGGATCAGGCCGGCGCGCGGCCGTCAGCCGTTGCAGTCGGCCCAGCAGTTGGGCGTTTCGTACAGGCGCACGCGGGTCAGGCGCAGCTCGGCGCCATAGTGGCCGTGATAGTGCGGCGCCAGCGTCTCGAACACGATGGCGGCCAGGTTCTCGGCCGTGGGGATGCGGTCCAGCACCACGGTCTTATGGCCGGGCAGGGTGTCCAGGAAGCCGCGCACGGCGGCGTCGCCCTCATAGACCAGGAAGGCGTGGTCCCAGACGTCGACGATGTGCTGCTTGGCGATCTGCTTGATTTCGGAGAAATCCATCAGCATGCCGTTGTCGGACTCGCCGGGCGCCTGCACCACGTCGCCGGTCAGGGTGATTTCCAGCACATAGCGGTGGCCGTGCAGGTTGCGGCATTGGCTGCGGTGATCGGGAATGCGGTGGCCGGCGTCGAATTCCAGCCTGCGGGTCACGGAGATCATTGCGCGCTCCGCGAAGCGTAGGGGTGAATCATGGAATGCCTATGTATTTATGCGTTTGCAGGCTGAGCCGCCATTGCGGATGCTGCGTACAGTATTGGACGGCCCGTTCGGTATTCGCCACGCGGGCGGGACCGTCCATGGGTTGCAGGAAGAAATGCTCGAAATCCAGGTGCGCGAAGCGTTCGGGCAGCGCATTGGCTTGCGGATAGACCAGCTTGAGTTCGTTGCCGCGTTCCAGCACTACCGGCGCCGTGCCCTTGGGGCTGACGCAGATCCAATCGATGCCGGCCGGCGCGGGCATCGTGCCGTTGGTCTCGATGGCCACCGTGAAGCCGCGCGCGTGCACCTCGGCCAGCAGGGCCTCGTCCAGCTGCAGCAGCGGCTCGCCGCCGGTGAAGACCACGTAGCGCCGTTCCGCGCCGGGGCCCCAGGCCGCGGCGATGGCGTCGGCCAGCGCCTGCGCCGTGGTGAACTTGCCGCCACCTTCGCCATCGGTACCGATGAAGTCGGTATCGCAGAAGGTGCAGGCGGCGCTGGCGCGGTCGCTTTCGCGGCCGGTCCAGAGATTGCAGCCCGCGAACCGGCAGAACACCGCCGCGCGGCCGGCGTGGGCGCCTTCGCCCTGCAGCGTCTTGAAAATCTCTTTGGCGGAATAAGTCATGGGATGCCGGGATTCGGGCAAAAGCGGACTATTTTAGCGCTCCCGGCAAAGCCGTGCCGGGCCTTGGCGTAGACTTGGCGCCCATGTTTCATATCCAAGATTCCCTGTACCTGGACGAGCGCGAGCTTGTGTTCACGATGATCCGCGCCCAGGGCGCGGGCGGGCAGAACGTCAACAAGGTGTCCAGCGCCGTGCATCTGCGCTTCGATGTGCGCGCCTCCAGCCTGCCGGCCGAGGTTCAGGACGCGCTGTGCGCGCTCAACGACCACCGCGTCTCCAAGGATGGCGTCATCGTCATCAAGTCACAGGCGTTCCGCAGCCAGGAAAAGAACCGCGCCGAGGCGATCGAGCGCCTGATCGCCATGGTGCGCGCGGCGGCGCGCACGGAAAAGCCGCGCCGGCCGACGCGGCCCACCCGCGCCTCGCAGCGCCGGCGCGTGCAGCGCAAGGTGCTGCATGGCGAGGTCAAGCGGCTGCGCGGCAGGGTGGGCGATGAATGAAGGGGCACGGCTCGCGGCTTCCGGGCGGCATCGCGTCGATGAGGCGGCGCTGGCACGCGAATGCGGCGAGTATCCCCACTCGTCGCGGGGGCATGAGCATATATCGAGCTTTAACGATATATGATTCGATAAATTGCGATATTTGAATATGAACCCGGATCCTTCGAATTCCGTTTCCGCCGGCGACGACCCAACCGTCAACGCCGACGCCATCCTCAAGGCGCTCGCCAACCCGGTGCGCCGCGAGATCCTGGCGTGGCTGAAGGATCCCAAGGCGTATTTCGAGGAACGCCCGGGCCATACCTTCGAGCATGGCGTCTGCGCCGGCCACATCGACGGCCGCTGCGGACTGTCCCAGTCGACGGTGTCCACGCATCTGGCCGTGCTGCAGCGCGCCGGCCTGATCACGGCCACCAAGGTCGGGCAATGGGTGTTCTTCCGTCGCAACGAAGCCCTGATCGCCGCATTCCTGCGGCAACTGAACCAGGACATGTAGCGCCGTCCGTTCAGCAACGCCCCGGCAGGCGCCGGGGCAAGAGGAAGTCGCATGAGCCTATTGTTCGAACCCCTGGTCCTGGGAGACCTGACCCTGCCCAACCGCGTCATCATGGCGCCGCTGACGCGCATGCACGCCAGCCCCGGGCGCGTGCCCAATGCGCTGATGGCCGAGTACTACACGCAGCGCGTCGGCGCGGGCCTGATCCTGTCGGAAGCCACCGCCGTGACGCCGCAGGGCGTGGGCTATGCCGACACGCCGGGCCTGTGGACGCCCGAGCAGGTGCAGGGCTGGCGCCAGGTCACCGCCGCCGTGCACGCGGCCGGCGGCCGCATCTTCGCGCAGCTCTGGCACGTGGGCCGCATCTCGGACCCCATGTTCCTGGACGGCCAGTTGCCGGTGGCGCCCAGCGCCCTGGCGGCGCGCGGCCACGTCAGCCACGTGCGTCCGCAGCGCGCCTACGTGACGCCGCGCGCGCTGGAAACGGCGGAACTGCCCGGCGTGATCCAGGCCTACCGGCTGGGCGCGCAGATGGCGCAGGAAGCGGGTTTCGACGGCGTAGAGGTGCATGCGGCCAACGGCTACCTGCTGGACCAGTTCCTGCAGGACAGCACCAATCTGCGCAACGACGATTACGGCGGCCCGGTGGAGAACCGCGCGCGCCTGCTGCTGGAAGCGACCGACGCCTGCGTCGGTGTCTGGGGCGCGGGCCGCGTGGGCGTGCACCTGTCGCCGCGCGGCGATATCCATACCATGGGCGATTCGGACCGCGCCGGCACCTTCGGCTACGTGGCGTCCGAACTCGGCCGGCGCCGCATCGCGTTCCTGTGCGTGCGCGAGCATGAGGCGCCCGACAGCATCGGCCCCGCGCTCAAGGCGGCCTTTGGCGGCGCCTACATCGCCAACGAAGGCTTTACGCGTGAGTCCGCCGAGGCCGCGATCGCCGCCGGCCGCGCCGACGCGGTGGCATTCGGCGTGCAGTACATCGCCAATCCGGACCTGGCGCGGCGTTTCGCGCTGAAGGCGCCGCTGAACCGGCCCAACCCCGCCACGTTCTACGCGCCGGGCCCCGGCGGCTACACGGACTATCCGGCGCTGGCCTGAGGCCGGAGCGCCGGGCGCGCGGCGCGCATGGGCGCGTCCGCGTCCCGGCTGCGGCGCGTCCTAGAATGCCGCGCGCATGGGATAGGTGTACAGGCCGAAGTGCGCGGTGTTCAGCGCCAGGTGCGCCAGCACCGCCGCCGCCAGGCCGCCGTGGCGGTAGGCCAGGCCGTAGGCGGCCCCCGCCAGGCCCGCCAGCAGCATCCATTGCCAGCCGCCGGCATAGTGCGCCAGGCCGAACAGCGCGGCCGCGCACAGCAGCGCGGCATCGGCGCCCCAGCGGCGCGCGCGCCACAGCCGGCCCAGCCGTTCCTGGATATAGCCACGGAACAGCGCTTCCTCCGCCAGCGTCACCAGCAAGGCATTGTTGACCAGCCACAGCCAGCCGTTGTCCGGCCACTTGGGGGCCCAGCCGACCATGCCCAGGGCCAGCGCCAGCGTCAGGCACACCAGCACCGCCGCCGCGCCGCAGGCCAGCGTGGCGCGCAGCGTGCGGCCCGCGTCCAGGCCCGTCATGACGGGCGGCAGGGCCAGGATGATCCAGAACGCCACCAGCGGCTTGTCCAGGTTCAGGTACATGCTGAACGGCACGGCGTCCGGACTGAGCGGCGCGCGCGGGATCACCAGCGGATTGTGGAATCCCGGCATCAGGTGCAGGAACAGCGCCGCCGCCACGGCGATGAACAGCATGTGGCCGGCCAGCCGCAGGGCGGTCGGGGCCGGCGGCTGCACCAGCAGGGCGGCCAGCGCCAGCAGCGCCGGCGCGGCCAGGGCGGCGGGGTCCAGCGCGCCCTGCGTGCCGGCCCAGGCATAGGCCACCGCCAGCGCCAGGGGCGCCCAACGGCGCGTGGCGGGGGGCCACAGCAAGGCGGCGGACAGGAACAGGACGGACCAGGGGGACAACAAGGGCACCGGAAACTCGCGATCGGGAAAAGTGGCGAGTGTAAACGGTGACGGGCTTTTCATTTTCCGGCTTTCGGGCGACCATGCGGCCAGCGCGGCGGCGCGCGTCACCGCGTTTTCTCACATCCAAGCAGAGGTTTGCCCATGAAAATGATTGCGTGGTTGATGCTGGCGGCGGCGATCGTGCCGTTCCTGTCCGCCATCCTGGCCAAGGCGGGCGGCCAGAAGTTCGACAACAACGACCCGCGTCCCTGGCTGGCGCGGCAGGAAGGCTGGCGGGCGCGCGCCAACGCGGCGCAGAGCAATGCCTTCGAGGCGCTGCCTTTCTTCTACGCGGCGGTCTTGTTCGCGCTGCACAACCAGGCCGACGCGACGCGCGTGGCCACGCTGATGGCGTGCTGGCTGGGGCTGCGACTGGGCTATCTGGCCATGTACGTGGCGGGTTGGGGCGCGCTGCGCTCGCTGGTCTGGGCGACCAGCATCGGCTTCACCATCGCCATCCTGTTCACCGGCGTCTGAGCCGGCCGCCGCGCCGCCCCGGGGCCTCAGCCGGCCCGCCGGCGCGGCGTCATTTCCACTCGAAGACGGCGCGTGCGGCGCCGGCGCCCTTGACGGCGACCTGGCGTTCCTGCGTCTGGCCCTTGTAGGTGGCCGACACCTTGTAGTCGCCGGCCGGCAGCTTCACCAGCATGTACGGGCCTTCCGACGTCGCGCGCAGCACCGGCTTGCCCTGGCCGTCGTGTATGGCCACGGTCACGTCCGCGACATAGTCGGCCTTGCCGCCGACCTGTGCGGCGAAGGTCAGCGCCAGGGGATAGTCCTTGGCGGCGGCCTTCAGGGCCTCGGATTCGTCGAGCCCGATGCCGCCGCTGACGTACTGCACCGATCCCTGATGCTGGACCGGCGGCAGTCCCGCCTGCGCGGTGTTCAGCAGGCCGGCGATGGCCATGCTGCCCAAGGCCATGGCCGCGGCCATGGTGCAACGTTCGATGCGCTTGTTCATGCTGTTCTCTTTGATTCGACGGACTGCGGTGCGCCGCGCCGGGCGCTGGCCGGCGCGCGTCATGCGTTTCGACCCGCGACGGCGTCCGGAGTTCGTGCGCCGGCGTATTCGGAAGGCAGCTCGAAGAGGAGTTCGCTTTCTCCGTTCAGCGTGCCGTCAGGCGCGTAGCGCCGCTCGTGCAGCAGCCCGGCGCCATGCTCCCGCAAGGCCAGCACGGTCGAGCTGCGGGTGCCGTAGGTGGGGCTGACGATGAAGGGGCTGCTCAGCAGTTTCTCGCGGTCCGGCGGCAGGCCGGTGGCGGGCAGTTCGTCGTCGGCGGCCGGTTCACGATCGGCCAGGGCCGTGTACAGCGCGGGCAGGTCGGGCTGGGGGCCCTGGCCCTGGCGCAGCACATCGGTGAAGGCGCGCTTGGTGCGCGCGAGCTTGGGCCAGGGCGTGTCCAGCAGGTGGTTGGACAGCGCGTACAAGCCTGCTACGAGCCGTCGCGGCGCGCCGTCGCGGTTGCTGACATACCAGGCTTGTTCCATGTCGCCCACGATCAGGTTGAAGCCGTTGTAGGCCTGCCCCTCGTCATGGACGCGCGCCATGTACTCGGCCGGCGGCTCGTCGCCGCGCAGGTAGCGTTCGACCAGCGCGCCGCGCGAGGGCGCGTCGGCGCGGTTCAGGCCGGGTTCGCGGAAATTGGTGACCAGCGCGTAGCGGCCATGGCTCGAAGCGCCCATCCAGGTGCCGCCGGCCAGCGCATCGCGCCCGGCGTAGATGCCGGCCGCGTCGGGCCATTGCGCCGCGGCCAGCGTGGGGCGGGCGTGGAATTCGTCGCGGTTGGCGGCGATCAGCACAGGGATGCCGGGGACGGCATGCAGGGCTAGCACGGCGAGGCACATGGTCAGTCCTTGATGAGCGGCGCGACCTCGGGCGCGGCCAGCCGGAAGTAGTCTTCCGTGTCGAGCAGGATGGAGGCGTCCAGACGGCCGGCGTTGAACACGATTTCATCGTGCCGCTCGCGCAGCGTGGGGTCGACCAGCAGGTGCAGCTCGGGATTGAAGGAGAAGGGCGGGATGGCGCCGATCTCGCAACCGGTCAGCTCGCGCGCCAGGTCCTGCGAGGCCAGCGAGGCCTTCTTGCCGCCGGCGGCGCGGGCGATGGCGTCCAGGTCGGCCTGGCGGTCGGCGGGGAACACGGCCAGCACGTTGCGGCGCTGGTTCGAGGAAATCTTCACGCGGCAGACCAGCGCCTTGGCGCCCTGGCTCACGGCGGTGCCGCGGATGGCGGCGACTTCGACCGATTTGCCGGCGGCGGCATGCTCGATCAGGCGATAGCGCGCCTGATGGCGGGTCAGCAGGGCTTGCAGTTGGCTGAATACGTCCATGTTGGATCCGGGATCGCGGGAGTGCGGAACGGGCGGGCAGGAAACCGCGATCGCTGCGCGCATGATACGCCCGCGCTAGATCTCACCGGTGAAGGCGTAGCCCCAGCCCCAGACCGTCCGGATCGGCAGGTCCAGGTGCATGTCCTGCGCCTTGCGCCGCAGCCGGCTCACCACCACGTCGGTGCGGCGCACCGAGTCGCGGCCGGCCTGGGGGTCGGGCGCGAAGGCGTCGCTGCGCGGCAGGCGCTTGTCCATGGCCGAGGTCAGCTTGAGCAGGAATTCGCGCTCGGCCTGGGTCAGCGGCAGGCGCTCGCCGCGCGGGCTGACCAGGGTCCAGGCGGCGTCCTGGAACTGCCAGCGTCCGGCTGCTGCGCCAGCGGACGCTGGCTGCGCGCGCGTCTCCGCCTCGGCGTGGCGGCGTCCCGAAGGCGGCGTGCGGCGCACGAGGGCCTGCAGCGCGGCGGCGATCTCGGCCGTCGCGACGTCGGGCTGGAAGCAGACGTCGGCGCCGCAGTGCAGCCCGAGGATGCGGTTCTCTGGCGAATCGAAGGTGGATATGGCGACGATGCCCGCCGTGGTGTCCATGGCGCGCAGGCCGGCGACGGCCATGCACAGATCGGTCAGCTCCGCTTCCATGACAAGCAGCGGCGTGCGGCGGGTCTGGAACAGGCGGAACAGGCCGTTGGAATCTTCGCAGCGGCGGGGCGAGAAGCCCATTTCGGCCAGTGCGCCGCTGCGGCGCGCGCGCTGATCGGCGTCGGGAGAAAAGACGATCAGGTCTAGTAGGTCATTCATGAATCGTTGTGGGGGGTCATTGCGGCTCGAGCGCATGAATGATGCATCGGTTACCAGTGATTCCCAAACCTCGCTCAACGCCCCTTTCTGACCCGAATTCTCGGACATGGCCTGCCGCGCCCTGTGGCGTGCGCGATGTTGGTGCACGATGTGGGCGCATGAACCGGCCGCTTGGCGGGCGGGCCGGCGGCATTGGCCCATCGATGGTGTAATGGGTCAGGCCAGCCGGAGGCGATCCTTTCCGGCCTCCGCCGTTTCCGCCGGCGCGGGCCTCACGGGCCGCGAGCCGGCGCATTCCTCAACGATCCCCCGTCCGCCGCGCGCGCGGCGGCGAGGTCGCGCTACAGGAGCACGCAATGAAGATCCTGATCGTCCTGACTTCCCATGACACGCTGGGCGCCACCGGGCGCAAGACCGGCTTCTGGCTGGAGGAGTTCGCCGCGCCGTACTATGCCTTCCTGGATGCCGGCGCCGAGCTGACGCTGGCCTCGCCCAAGGGCGGCCAGCCGCCGCTGGATCCCAAGAGCGACGACCCCGAAGCCCAGACCGAGGCCACCCATCGTTTCCGTGGCGATGCCCAGGCCCAGCGCCGGCTCGCGGCCACGCTGCCGCTGGCCGAGGCGCAGGCGGCCGATCATGATGCCGTGTTCTACCCGGGCGGCCACGGGCCGCTGTGGGATCTGGCCGAGGATCCGCGTTCGGTGAAGCTGATCCAGAACATGCTGGCCGCCGGCAAGCCCGTGGCGGCGGTGTGCCATGCGCCGGGCGTGCTGCGCCACGCCAGGACCGCCGACGGCAAGCCGATGGTGCAGGGCAGGCAGGTCACGGGCTTTTCCAACGCCGAGGAGGCCGCAGTGGGCCTGAGCCAGATCGTGCCGTTCCTGGTGGAAGATGAACTGGTGCGCCTGGGCGCGCAGTACAGCCGCGCCGAGGACTGGCAGCCGCACGTGATCGCCGACGGGCTGCTGATCACCGGGCAGAATCCGGCATCGTCGGTCGGGGTGGCCGAGGCCTTGCTGGAGCGCCTGCGCCAGTGAACCGACAGGCGTCGGAGACGCGCCGCCCAGCGCGCGCGGAACGTGCAGCAATGTGTCAGAATCGCTACTTTATGATTCCGACGCGGCGCCATCGCAGTGCCGCGCATGCCTTGTTCGATGCCTCCAGACGTACCCTCAGTGCCGCCGTCACCGTCAGACGGCCTGGCTGCCCCATCCCCGGCCACGGATGTCCCGCAGCGTTTTTCGACGGAAGGGGAGCCGCCCGGCTCCTGTGAGGCGGCGCTGTTCGCCGCGATGCGTGCGCGCGATCCGGCCACGGGTCGGCACTGCCACCGCGTGGTGGCGCTGAGCGTGGCGCTGGCCCGTGCCTGCGGCCTGGCCGAAGACGAGCTGGAGTCCATCGCCGTCGCCGCCCGATTGCACGACCTGGGCAAGATCGCCACGCCCGATCGCGTGCTGTTCTCGCCCGGCAGGCTTGAAAACGAGGACTGGGAAATCATGAAGTCGCACGCCGCCGTCGGCGCCGACATCATCGGCCAGAGCGACCTGCCGGGACGCGACCAGATCGCGCTGGCGGTGCGCCACCATCACGAGCACTTCGACGGCTCCGGCTATCCGGATGGATTGGCGGGTCATGACATCCCGCTGCATTCGCGCATCATTTCCCTGGCGGATTCCTACGATGCGCTGGGCGACGCGCGACCCTATCACCCGGCCCGCACGCATGCGCAGATCATGCTGATCCTGCATCGCGAGGCCGGCGCCAAGTGCGATCCCGACCTGCTGCGGGTGTTCGAGGGCATGATCAGGCACAGCCCGCTGCGGGTGCCCTGAGGGCGCCCGGCCGCCGCTTTCCAGGCGGCGGTCGCGTCAGGGCGCAGGGCGGGAGCCTGGCGCGTCCTGCTCGGGCGCGTCCTTGTCGCCGTCCGACAGGATCAGCGTGTAGCGCCGCAGCGGTTCCTTGAAGTAGGCGACCCCCGCCTTGTCGACGCGTCCGTGCAGCGTCAATGTCTTGCGGCCTTCGACGATGTCGCCGCCGTCGGTCGCCTGCACGGTGGCTTCCACGCAATCGCCTTCGAGGTAGCCGCGCGTCCGGACCACGAGATTCAGGTCGACGTAATGATCGACCTCGCCGCCGGTGATCCGGCCATGGTCGGGCCCGCGCGTCCAGTAGATGTCAATGACCTTGCCGCCGGCGCGCTCGGTGGGCGCGCAGTCGCGCGCGTCGCCGTTCGCCGTTTCGCTAGCGGCGGCTGTGGGCGGCGCCAGGCCGGCGCCTGCCGTCTTGCCGCCGTCGCGGCCCGCGGCAGGCGCGCCCCATAGCGCCAGCGCCGCGCAGAGGGCGGCGCAGGCGTACAGGGCGGGAGGCTGCCTGCGCATGAAATCCCGCGCTTCAGCGCAGGCGATAGCGCGCCGCCACCGGTTCCAGGTCGCGCAGCGTGCGCTGCTGCCAGGCGGCGTCGTGGCCGAGTTCCTCGGCCAGGATACGGGCGACTTCCGGCGCCGCCAGCATGGCGGCCTCGCTGTCCAGGAACAGGGCGCGGTTGCGACGCGCCAGCACGTCCTCGGCGGTGCGCGCCAGCTCGTAGCGGGCGGCGTAGCGCACATGGGCTTCGGACAGGCCGCTGGCGCTGACCAGCATGCGCTCGGCGCCCGGCAGGGCCTTGAGCGCGGGCAGGTCGCTGCCGTAGTAGCTGTCCGGCGTGCCGGCGTGTTCCTGCGACGGCGACAGTCCGGCGGCGCCGTGCAGGGCCAGCGACTCGGTGCGGCAGGGGGCCTGCGTCAGCAGCTGGTTCTGGATGGCCGTGTTGACCACGTCCTGCGCCATGCGGCGGTAGGTGGTCCATTTTCCGCCCGTGACCGTGACCAGGCCGGCCTTGGACACCAGGATGGTGTGTTCGCGCGACAGCGTCTTGGTGGATGCCTCGCCGGTGGCCTTGACCAAGGGGCGCAGCCCGGCCCAGACGCTGGTGACATCATCGCGGGTGGGCTTGCGGCTCAGATAGCGGGCCGCCGTGCCCAGGATGAAGTCCACGTCCTGCGCGCCGGCGTCGGGATCCAGCGGCAGGTCGTCGCGCGGGGTGTCGGTGGTGCCGACGATGGTGTGGCCGTTCCACGGCACCACGAACAGCACGCGGCCGTCGTCGGTCTTGGGAATCAGGATGGCGCGCTTGCCCGGCAGGAAATCGCGCGGCAGCGTCAGGTGCACGCCCTGGCTGGGCGCGACCATGGTGGGAGCGTTCTTGTCTTCCATGCGGCGCACGGCGTCGACCCAGACGCCGGTGGCGTTGATCACGCAGCGCGCGCGCAGCGTGAAGACCGCGTCGCCCAGCGCGTCGGTGGCCGTCACGCCGTCGACCTTGCCGTTCGTCATGGTCAGCCCGGTGGCGCGCACGTAGTTGACCGCCGTGCCGCCCAGGTCGAACAGCGTGCGCATCAGGCTCATGGCCAGGCGCGCGTCGTCGAACTGGCCGTCGTAATACAGCACGCCGCCCTTCAGGCCGCGACCATTGACCTGCTCGGCCAGCGTAGGCGCGTTGGCCAGCGTGTCGCGGCGCGACAGCCAGCGGCTGGGCGACAGGTTCAGCTTGCCCGCCAGCATGTCGTACATCTTCAGGCCGATGCCATAGAAGGGCTGGTCCAGCAGGTTGTAGGCCGGCACCACGAAGCCCAGCGGCCACACCAGATGCGGCGCGTTGCGGTTGAGCAGGCCGCGCTCGTGCAACGCTTCGCGCACCAGGCTGACATTGCCCTGCGCCAGGTAGCGCACGCCGCCGTGAACCAGCTTGGTGGCCTTGCTGGACGTGCCCTTGGCGAAGTCGGCGCCTTCGATCAAGAGCGTGCGGTAGCCGCGCGAGGCCGCGTCCACGGCGGTGCCCAGGCCGGTGGCGCCGCCTCCGATGACGATCACGTCCCAGGCGGGCGTGTTGTCGAGCTGGGCGAGCAGGCGGTCGCGATCGGGCGGGGTGACGGAAGCGAGAGTGGAATTCATAGGAGCTGGTAGGGCATGTCCTCGGGGATTGGGGTCATGCGCTGTGGAAGGTTGTCGGTTCGGCCTGTGGTGGGCGTGGGCGGGCGTCGGGGCGGATTCAGGCGGCGGGCTTGGCCGGCGCGGCGGCCGCGACCTCGCAGCGCACGCCGGCGTCCAGCAGCGCCTGGGCCAGCGGTTCCTGGGGATGCGCGTCGGTGAAGAAGCGGTCGATCTCGGAAATGTGGGCCAGCTCGACCATGGCCTGGCGCTTGAACTTGCTGCTGTCGGCCGCCAGCCAGACTTCGCGCGACTGTTCGATGATGGTGCGGGAGACGCGCACTTCGCGGAAGTCGTAGTCGCGCAGCGTGCCGTCGGCCTCGATGCCGGAAATGCCGATCAGGCCGATATCCACCTTGAACTGGCGGATGAAATCCATGGTGGCTTCGCCAATGATGCCTCGGTCGCGCGAGCGGACCACGCCGCCGGCCACGATCACCTCGCAGTCCGGATTGTCGGACAGGATGTCGGCCACGTGCAGGTTGTTGGTGATGACGCGCAGGCCGCGATGGCGCAACAGGGCGCGCGCGATGGCCTCGGTGGTGGTGCCGATGTTCAGGATCAGCGAACAGCCGTCCGGCACGGCGCGGGCCACGGCCTCGGCGATGCGCTGCTTGCCGGCCGCGTGCAGCCCTTGGCGCTTGCGGTAGGCGATGTTCTCGATGGTGGAAGCCTCGATGCGCACGCCGCCATGAAAGCGCGACAGCAGGCCGGCTTCCGACAGGAAATGCACGTCGCGCCGCACGGTCTGCAGCGTGACGTCGAAGCGTTTGGCGAGTTCTTCGATCGTGGCCGAGCCTTGGGCGCGCACCATTTCGATCAAAGCGCTCTGTCTGGGATTCAGTGTCATGTGCGTATGATAAAACAACAAAAGCGAAAAATAATGACGCACTGCAAGATTGTTTTCTGTTCGCTTTTTAAGTAAAACGCACAAAAAACGAAAGCAACATGAAAGGCCCGCTGATTCGCGCCCAAAAAAACGGGGGCGGATAAGCTGCAGCACCGCAATGCCCCAACCCGGTCGAAAAAACCGGGACGTATTGGTAGGTTGAGGAGACTAGATGCAGCTGAACCTGGACAGGACAGGTTTGCGGGCCGGCTCGCAAACGCACCTGTATCCGATGAGCCTGGCGCCGGCGCCGGGCGCGATGACCGTATTGCTGGGGGCCACCCTGGCGGGCAAGACCTCGCTCATGCGGATCATGGCCGGGCTGGACCGGCCCACCGAGGGCCGCGTGCTGGCCGACGGCGTGGACGTCACGGGCGTACCGGTCAGGCAGCGCAACGTGGCGATGGTGTACCAGCAGTTCATCAACTATCCGTCGATGACGGTGTTCGACAACATCGCCTCGCCGCTCAAGCTGCGCGGCGAGAGCAGCATCGCCGACAAGGTCATGGCGATGGCGGCGCGGCTGCATATCGATCATCTGGTCCAGCGTTATCCTTCCGAGCTGTCCGGCGGCCAGCAGCAACGCGTGGCGCTGGCGCGCGCGCTGGTCAAGAACGCGCCGCTGATCCTGCTGGACGAGCCTCTGGTCAACCTGGACTACAAGCTGCGCGAAGAGCTGCGCGACGAGCTGAGCGCGCTGTTCGCGCAAGGGCGCTCGACCGTGATCTATGCCACCACCGAGCCCGGCGAGGCGCTGCTGCTGGGCGGCTATACGGCGGTACTCGACGAAGGGCGGCTACTGCAATATGGACCCACGGCCGAGGTGTTCCATCGTCCGTCCTCCATCCGCGTGGCGCGCGCCTTCAGCGACCCTCCCATGAACCTGTTCGCCGCCGCGCGGCGGCCGGGCGGCTTCGAGCTGCCGGGCGGGGTGCGCGTGGAGCGGCCCCTGCCCGCGGGAGCCGGCGACATCACCGCCGGCCTGCGCGCCGGCGCGCTCGACGTGCATGAGCAGCCCGGCCACATCGCGCTGGACAGCGTGGTGAAGCTGGCCGAGATCTCCGGATCGGACACTTTCGTGCATGCCGAGACCGCCGCCGGCGAGGTGGTGGCGCAGCTGCCGGGCGTGCACCGCTGCACGCTGGACCAGCGCCTGCGGCTGTATTTCGATCCGGCGCAGACCTACGCCTTCGGCGCCGACGGCGCCTTGCTGGCAGCGCCGGGCTGGCTGTCGGCTCCCGTCGCGAAGGAGGCCCGCTGATGGCGCAGATCGAGCTGGACCTCTCCCATTCCTACGTGCCCCATCCCCAGGCCGACGAGGACTACGCGCTGCTGCCGCTGAAGTTCACGTTCCGCGATGGCGGCGCCTACGCCTTGCTTGGCCCGTCGGGCTGCGGCAAGACCACCTTGCTCAACTGCGTGTCGGGACTGCTGCGGCCGTCCCATGGCCGCATCCTGTTCGACGGGCAGGATGTCACCGCCAAGACGCCGCAGGCCCGCAACATCGCCCAGGTGTTCCAGTTTCCCGTGGTCTACGACACCATGACCGTGGCCGAGAATCTGGCGTTTCCGCTGCGCAACCGAGGCATCGCGCCCGACCGGATCCGCGAGCGCGTGGGGCGCATCGCCGAGATGCTGGAAATGTCCCAGGTGCTGGACCGCCGCGCCAGCGGCCTGACCGCCGACGCCAAGCAGAAGATCTCGCTGGGCCGGGGCCTGGTGCGCAGCGACGTGTCGGCGGTGTTGTTCGACGAGCCGCTGACGGTGATCGATCCGCAGCTCAAATGGGAATTGCGGCGCAAGCTCAAGGAGATCCACCGCGAGTTCAAGCTCACGCTGATCTACGTCACGCACGACCAGACCGAGGCGCTGACCTTCGCCGACCAGGTGATGGTGATGGCGCGCGGACGGGCGGTGCAGGTGGGCGGCGCTGACGACCTGTTCGAACGGCCGGCGCATACCTTCGTGGGCCATTTCATCGGCTCGCCGGGCATGAACTTCCTGCCGGCCCAATGGACCGACGGCGCGCTGCGCGTCGGCGCCTGCCAGCTGGATGGGCTGGACGCCGCCCAGGCCGCGCGCCTGGCGGACGCCGGGCCGGTCAAGCTGGGCGTGCGGCCCGAGTACCTGCGGCGGGTGGAGCCGGGCGCGCCGGGCGGGCTGCCGGTGCGGGTGGAACGGCTGCAAGACGTCGGCACCTACCTGTTGCTGACGGCGGACTTCGAAGGCAATGCCGTGCGCGCCCGCCTGAACAGCCAGGCGCAGGCGCCCGCGCCGGGCGAGACGGTCTGGCTGTCGGCGCTCAATACGCATACCTGCTTCTACCGCGACGAGGAGCTGATCCGATGAAACCGATCAATCACCGGGCCTGGTTCCTGGTCCTGCCCGTGGTGCTGTGCGTGGCGTTCTCGGCCATCCTGCCGCTGATGACCATCGTCAACTATTCGGTGCAGGACATCATCTCGCCGGAGCGCCGCGTGTTCGTGGGCACCGAATGGTTCGCCGCCGTGCTGCAGGACGAGGAACTGCATGGCGCGCTGCTGCGGCAGATCGGCTTTTCGCTGGCGGTGCTGGCCATCGAGATCCCGCTGGGCATCCTGCTGGCGCTGTCCATGCCGGCCTCGGGCTGGCGCGCGTCGGCGGTGCTGGTGGTCATCGCGCTGTCGCTGCTGATTCCCTGGAACGTGGTCGGCACCATCTGGCAGGTGTTCGGCCGCACCGACATCGGCCTGCTCGGCGCGACGCTGTCCTGGCTGGGGGTGGACTACAACTACACCGGCAGCGACGTGGACGCCTGGGTCACGGTGCTGGTCATGGACGTGTGGCACTGGACGCCGCTGGTCGCGCTGCTGTGCTATGCGGGGTTGCGCGCGATTCCCGATGCCTACTACCAGGCCGCCCGCATCGACGGCGCCTCGCGCCTGGCGGTGTTCCGGTACATCCAGCTGCCCAAGATGCGCGGCGTCCTGATGATCGCGGTGCTGTTGCGCTTCATGGACAGCTTCATGATCTATACCGAGCCCTTCGTGCTCACCGGCGGCGGCCCCGGCAACGCCACCACCTTCCTGTCGCAGTACCTGACGCAGAAGGCGGTGGGGCAGTTCGACCTGGGTCCGGCGGCGGCGTTTTCCATCATCTATTTCCTGATCATCCTGCTGCTGTGCTTCATCCTCTACAACTGGATGCAGCGCGCCGGCACCACGGGCGGCATGGACGAGGAGCGCGCAAATGCGTGAGCAAAGCACCTGGTGGCGCGCCATCTTCCTGGCGCTGTATCTGGCGTTCGCCATCCTGCCGCTGTACTGGATGCTGAACATGTCGTTCAAGACCAATACCGAGATCGTCAGCACGCTGACGCTGTGGCCGCGCGATTTCACCTTCGAGCACTACCGCACGATCTTCACCGATCCGGCCTGGTATTCCGGCTACATCAACTCGCTGATCTATGTGCTGATCAACACGGTGATTTCGCTGGCCGTGGCGCTGCCGGCGGCCTACGCGTTCTCGCGCTACCGTTTCATCGGCGACAAGCACGTGTTCTTCTGGCTGCTGACCAACCGCATGACGCCGCCGGCCGTGTTCCTGCTGCCGTTCTTCCAGCTCTACAGCTCGTTCGGCCTGATGGACACGCACTTGGCCGTGGCGCTGGCGCACCTGGTGTTCAACGTGCCGCTGGCCGTGTGGATCCTGGAGGGCTTCATGTCCGGCGTGCCGCGCGAGATCGACGAGACCGCCTACGTGGACGGCTATTCCTTTCCGCGCTTCTTCCTGACCATCTTCCTGCCCCTGATCAAGTCCGGCGTGGGCGTGGCGGCATTCTTCTGCTTCATGTTCAGCTGGGTCGAGCTGCTGCTGGCGCGCACGCTGACCTCGGTCAACGCCAAACCGATCGTCGCCACCATGACCCGCACCGTGTCCGCGTCGGGCATGGACTGGGGCGTGCTGGCCGCGGCCGGGGTGCTGACCATCGTGCCCGGCGGCATCGTCATCTGGTTCGTGCGGCATTACATCGCGAAGGGCTTCGCGATGGGCCGGGTATAGGAGGGCGGGCCATGTTCAGCTGGATGGTATGGACCACCCCCGTCGCCGTGTTCTTCAGCTGCATCGCGCTGATGCTGGTGGGCATGACGATCTGGGAATTGAAATCGCCCACGGTGGAGCGCAAGGGCTTCCTGCCCATCCGCACCACGCGCGGCGACCGCCTGTTCATCGGCCTTCTGGCCGCGGCCTGGGTCAACCTGGCGTTCCTGGGCCTGGGCGGCAAGGCGGCGGAATGGTTTTCGTTGGACGGGCCGCCGTCGGTGTGGATCAGCTTCGTGGCCTCGATGCTGTTGCTGGCCTTCATCATGAGGAAAGGCTGACGGGGCGGCTAGACCCCGCAAGAACAAGCAAGCGGTTTGGAAGGACTATCGGCCAGCGTCTTCCCCGGCCAGGAGTCCGCAGCACAAAAGAGGGGAGACTTTTCGAGGAGACTTTTCATGAAATTTCGCATGCGCGCCGTCGCGGCCGCCATCGCCCTGATCGGCACGTCCGCGGCCTGGGCCGGCGAACCCGAGGCGCAGAAGTGGATCGATTCCGAGTTCCAGCCCTCGACGCTGTCCAAGGACCAGCAGCTGGCCGAGATGAAGTGGTTCATCGAGGCGGCCGCCAAGCTCAAGGCACAGGGCGTCAATGAAATCAACGTGGTGTCCGAGACCATCACCACCCACGAGTACGAGTCCAAGACCCTGGCCAAGGCCTTCAGCGAGATCACCGGTATCAAGGTCACTCACGACCTGATCCAGGAAGGCGATGTGGTAGAGAAGTTGCAGACGTCCATGCAGTCGGGCAAGTCCATCTACGACGGCTGGATTTCCGATTCCGACCTGATCGGCACCCACTACCGCTACGGCGCCATCCTGCCGCTGTCGGACTACATGGCCGGCGCGGGCAAGGAATGGACCAACCCCAACCTGGACCTGAAGGACTTCATCGGCACCAAGTTCACCACGGCGCCGGACGGCAAGCTCTACCAGTTGCCCGATCAGCAGTTCGCCAACGTGTATTGGTTCCGCGCCGACTGGTTCGCGCGCCAGGACCTGAAGGACAAGTTCAAGGCCAAGTACGGCTACGAGCTGGGCGTGCCGACCAACTGGTCCGCCTATGAAGACATCGCCGACTTCTTCTCCAATGACGTCAAGGAATTGGACGGCAAGAAGGTCTATGGCCACATGGACTACGGCAAGAAAGACCCGTCCTTGGGCTGGCGCTTCACCGACGCGTGGCTGTCGATGGCCGGCGCCGCCGACAAGGGCCTGCCCAACGGCATGCCGGTGGACGAGTGGGGCATCCGCGTGGCCGACGACAAGTGCACGCCGGTGGGCGCCTCGGTGGCGCGCGGCGGGGCCACCAACAGCCCGGCGGCCGTGTACGCGCTGACCAAGTACGTCGACTGGATGAAGAAGTACGCGCCCCAGCAGGCCATGGGCATGACCTTCTCCGAATCCGGCCCGGTGCCGGCCCAGGGCCAGGTCGCGCAGCAGATCTTCTGGTACACGGCCTTTACCGCCGACATGACCAAGAAGGGCCTGCCGGTGGTCAACGACGACGGCACGCCCAAGTGGCGCATGGCGCCGTCGCCCTACGGCCCGTACTGGAAAGACGGCATGCAGAACGGCTACCAGGACGTGGGCTCGTGGACCTTCTTCAAGTCCACCGATCCCAAGCGCATGGCCGCCGCCTGGCTCTACGCGCAGTTCGTCACGGCCAAGACGGTGTCGCTGAAGAAGTCCATTACCGGACTTACGTTCATCCGCGACAGCGACATCCACAGCGAGTTCTTCACCAAGAACGCGGCCAACTACGGCGGGCTGATCGAGTTCTATCGCAGCCCGGCGCGGGTGGCCTGGACGCCCACCGGCAACAACGTGCCCGACTACCCCAAGCTGGCCCAGCTGTGGTGGAAGAACGTCGCCACCGCCGTGACCGGCGAGAAGACGCCGCAGGCCGCCATGGACAACCTCGCCAACGAGATGGACCAGGTGATGGCGCGCCTGGAGCGGGCGGGCATGGCGCAGTGCGCGCCCAAGCTCAACGCCAAGGGCGATCCCAACAAGTGGCTGTCCGACCAGCAGGCGCCGTGGAAGAAGCTGGCCAACGAAAAGTCCAAAGGCGAGACCATCGCCTATGACACGCTGCTGCAGGCGTGGAAGGCGGGCAAGGTGCGCTGAGCGCGCCGCTGGCAGGCAGGACGCCGCCGCGAGGCGGCGTTTTTTTGCGCCCATTCATTGCCAACCGAGTCCTTGCAGAAACGTAATCCTGCTATCAGCGTTTTGTCCGTACCCCGTTTCTAGAATGGTCTCCATGCTGCAAACCGGCAGCGATTCATCCCAAGGAGCTCACCATGAAGACCATTCGCAACGTTGCCTTGACGCTGGCCCTGGCCGCCGGTGCCACGTCCCTGGCCCAGGCTCAGACCCCGGCGCAGGCGCAGCCCGCCGCCAGCTATCACGGACAGTCCCTGACGCGCGCGGAAGTGCGCGCCGACCTGGCCCTGTGGAAGCGCGCCGGCCTGGAGCGCTTCTGGCGCGGCGAGGCCTCGCCCGATATCTACAGCCGTGAATACCGGGTCGCCTATGCCGAGTATGTGCGCCTGCGCAGCGGCCCCGAGTACCAGGCCGAAGTGCAGCGCCAGGGCGGGGCGGGCCGATAGGCGGGGCGGCAGGCGTGGCCTGCGCCATGCTCGATGCGTCGCCGCAGTCCAGCTACAGCCTGCATCTCGCGGACCTGGAGCTGGACTTGCTGCGCGGCCGGGTCATCCGCAATCGCGAGGTCCTGCGGCTGACGCCCAAGGAATTCGCCTTGCTGGCCTTCCTGATGCAGCGGCCGGGCGAGGTCTACGATGCCTGGCAACTCGCTGAACAGGTCTGGGGCATGCAGCTGCCCGTCTTCGAGCGCAAGAACCCGAAATCCCACGCGGTCGCGATCGCGGTGCGCAGGCTGCGCCGCAAGATCGATGCGGGCCGCAGCCCCCGCCTGTTGCACACGCTGCGCGGCGGGGCCTATATGCTGGCCGCGCTGGATTGAGTCTGCGCGGTTCGTCAGCGCCCGTAGGGGCTTTTTTTT
>NZ_JBICCO010000073.1:0-35251 GCF_043119405.1 Achromobacter sp. 413638 | reverse complement strand
GTTGCTCGTGCCCACGATCGGCCGTTGGCCAGAAACGTTCTTGTCCACGCTGATCGGCAGCGTCTGCGCCAGCACGGGCGTCCAGATCTGGGTGTAGAGCACGAGCCAGACAATGGCGGAACGGAACTTGGACATGAGGCGACTCTCGGTAATCGTTTGGATGGCAAGCCGCCACTCGCGAGGCATGCGGCCCGCGAGCGACGGCCCCGCCGCGCCAGGCCCTCGACGCGGCCGCGGGCTAGCGGTCCGCGCCGGCATGGCCGGCGGCGAGCAATAACAACGCAACTGATACAGCTGATACCGCTGACACTGGACGCGGCGCGGGCAGGCCCGGCCGCGCTTCACGCTAGAACTCGAACATCAGCGACGCGGCGAACACGGTGTGCTGCGTCTTCAGGCTTTCTGGTTTCTTGAGCGGCCAACCCAGCGACAGGTCGTAGCTGGCGTTGACCGCATTGGCAAGACCGGGCATGGTCACGCGGCCGCGCAGGCCGGCGACGGAACCGACCAGGGTGCGGCCGGACAGGAACTGGGCCGACTGCCCGCCGACCCGGCCCACGTCCAATCCGACGTAAAGCTGCTGGCCCAGGTCGCCAAGATTC
The DNA here is from genome assembly GCF_043119405.1 of Achromobacter sp. 413638. Lineage (NCBI taxonomy): Bacteria > Pseudomonadati > Pseudomonadota > Betaproteobacteria > Burkholderiales > Alcaligenaceae > Achromobacter > Achromobacter sp. 413638. The sequence goes on along the minus strand of NZ_JBICCO010000073.1, from coordinate 34,649 downwards.
AGCGACAGGTCGTTGCGCAGGCTCCAGCCGTCTTCGGCGGCCAGCGTCATCTGGCCGTCGAAACCGCGCACCGCGTAGCGGTTGCCGATGGTGAAATAGTCGGACGGCACGATGGCCGTCCTGGCGTGCTGGATCTGCCAGTTGGCCTGATAGGCCAGCTGCTGGCCGGACAGCTTGAACGGCAGGTACAGCCCGGCGTTGGCCGTGAGGATGATGCTGCGTCCGTTCCAGTCGGGATCGCCGTAGACGTAGCCGGACTGGTTGGACCATTGCGGCAAGGTGCCGCGCACGCCGCCACCGATGTCCAGCGCGGCTTGGCCCACGTAGTGGCGATGCCCGTAGCTGAACTCGTAGCCGGTGACGTCGCGGCGCTGCACCTCGATGTCGATGTCGTTGATCGTGCTGTTGACCCGCTTGCGCAGCAGCTTGAACATCACGGTGCCCTTGTAGGTGCTGCCGCGATACGGCACCACGGACACGCCGATGTCCACCTGTTTGGTGGTGCCGGCATAGATGATGGGCTCGTCGAAACCCGCCACGGTCTGGCGATAGCGCGAGCGGCTGGCGCCGGCGAACAGCGTCCAGTAGCCGAAGGGAATGCTGTAGTTGACGGACCCGGCGCGCGTGGCGGCGTCGTCGCGCCCGAAGGCGGCGTTGCTGTTCCAGGAGACCGAGAACTGGTCGTACAGGAACAGCGGCGAATCCAGCGTCAGGCCGGCGTTGATCTGCTCCTTGCCGGTGGATTCCATGCCGGCGTTGTCGCCGCCGATATACGCGTGCCAGCGCTTGCCGGTGCCGGGCTTGATGACGATGTCGGAATCGCCCAGCTCGGGGCCCGGCGCCACGTCGATGGAGGCGTCGGCCTGGCTGCCCAGGCGGCGGATGTTCTCCAGGGCCTGGTCCAGGTCGCGCTGGTTCAGCTCGCCGCCCGGCCCGGTCGGCAAGGCGGTGCGCCACCAGCCGGCCGCGCCTTCGCTCTGCACCGCCGAGATGCGGCCCGGCACGTAGCGCAACGTCAGCGTGCCGGCCGCCAGCGATTGCTCGGGGACCAGCACGCGCGCGGTAACCCGGCCCTGGTCGATGAGCCGCGCGTGCAGGTGCTCTTGCAGGGTTTTGAGGCCCAGCCCGCCCACGCAGGGGCCGACGGCCGTGGCGGCCAGCTTGCGCAGGTCCGCCGGCGGCGCGGCACCATCCCATGTGACTTCGCGCAGGACGAAGCAGGGGCTTTCCTGGGGAAACACCAGCGGCCCTTCGCCGGCGGCCGGCGCCTCGGGCGCGGACAGGACGTCGGGCCGCTGCGCGGCGCGGGCGCGCTGCGCCTCCAGCTCCTGTTCCTGGCGGCGTTGGATTTCGCTGGCACGGGCGGCGGCTTCAGCGGGCGTCTGCTGCGCGGCCGAGGGGAAAGCAAGGAACGCCATCAATGCAGCCGACAGCGCCACTCGACGGAAACCCTTATGCCGGAGGGTTTTCCGCCTGATATGACGGGTACGCATTTGTTTCTTATTGAAATAAAAGCCGACTACGTTTTATTTGACGGAACTGCACCACCGGAACTTAAGGCCTGAATATGTCGAAAAATAAAAACTTTTGAATTAGTAATTGGCGACAATATCGGAAGTTGTATGTTTTTTATCATTTCTTACCAAGTTCGCACCCATTGGGCGGGAATTCGAATTGGTTACAACCTACCGGGAAGCACGGTGGAGTTCCATCGGACTGGTCTCAAAGTGCACTAGGGATAAACCCGAAGCAGCGCCACGTTCCGGAACGGTCCATGACCCTGTGCCACAATCGCGCCCATGCCCATGGACAACCGCCTGCTCCCCTCCGCCCTGGCCGCCCAGGCCGCCGAACTTCCCGCCGCATGGCAAGCCGCTTTCGCCGCGCGCGCCGTGGCTGACGCGCTGGCCGCCGTGACCGCTCATATAGAGCAACGCCTGGCCGACGGCGCGGTGGTCTATCCGGCCACGCCGTTCCGCGCGCTGCATGGGCTGGCGCCGTCGGACGTGCGGGTGGTGATCCTGGGCCAGGATCCGTACCATGGCCCAGGGCAGGCGCAGGGGCTGGCGTTCTCGGTGCCGGACGACTGCAAGCGGCCGCCCAGCCTGCGCAACATCTTCAATGAGATCGCCCAGGAATTCCCCGACACCCCCGTGCCGGCCGGCAATGACCTGAGCCCCTGGGCCGACCAGGGCGTGCTGCTGCTGAACACGGCGCTGACCGTGGAAGACGGCCAGCCCGCCTCGCACGCCAAGCGCGGCTGGGAAACAGTGACGGACGCGCTGATCGCGCTGGTGGCGCGCGACCCCTCGCCCAAGGCTTTCCTGCTGTGGGGCGCGCACGCCCAGGCCAAGCAGGCGTTGCTGCCCGGCAACAGCGGCCATCTGGTGCTGATGTCCAATCACCCCTCGCCGCTGTCGGCCCGCCGCCCGCCCGTGCCCTTCCTGGGCTGCGGCCATTTCGCGGCGACCAATCGCTGGCTGGTTGACCAAGGGAAAAACCCTATTGATTGGGTACTGGACAAAAAAATAATTCCCAGGCAAGGCGAATTCGGGTTATGATCGCCGCACTGCACAAAACGAGTTCGGCATCTACCGCGTTGATTTAGCGGATTTTTTTGCAGTCTGCCGGGCAGCCTCTCGCCCTGGCCCATGCCGAACATCATCGATTCCTGACCTCCTTTCCTTTCGCCCTGCGTTCCCGGCAGTTACATGGAACGCGTCACGCGCACGGTTGATTCGGTCGGCACGATGCTCCATCAACCGTCGCCCGGATCGCCGCCCCTACCTTCGGCCCGACCTGGCAATGCGCCGCTTTGACCGCGGCAAGGGAAAGTTATGTCTTTCGAAAACCTCGGCCTCGCGCCTGCCCTGTTGTCCGCCGTGCAAGACGCCGGCTTCAGCACCCCCACCGCCGTGCAGGCCGCCGCCATTCCCCAGGCCCTGGCCGGCCATGACCTGATGGTGTCCTCGCAGACGGGCAGCGGCAAGACCGCCGCCTTCATGCTGCCGGCGCTGCACCGCATCGCCCAGATGCCCGCCAACAAGGGCGTCGGCGTGCAAGTGCTGGTGCTGACCCCGACCCGCGAACTGGCCTTGCAGGTCACCGACGCCACCGCCACCTACGGCCGCAAGCTGGCCGACCTGCGCACCGCCACGGTCGTGGGCGGCATGCCTTACGGCGCGCAACTGAAGGCGCTGTCGCGCCGCGTGGACGTGCTGGTCGCCACCCCCGGCCGCCTGATCGATCACCTGAACGCCGGCCGCGTCAAACTGAACACCGTGCACACGCTGGTGCTGGACGAAGCCGACCGCATGCTGGACATGGGCTTCATCGAGGACATCGAGACCATCATCGGCCGCCTGCCGGAAAGCCGCCAGACGCTGCTGTTCTCGGCCACGCTGGACGGCACCGTGGCCAAGCTGGCCGCCCGCATGATGCGCGAACCGCAGCGCATCGAGATCGCCGGCGCCAAGGAAAAGCACACCAACATCACGCAAAGCCTGCTGTACGCGGACGACGCCAGCCACAAGATGCAGCTGCTGGACCACGTGCTGCGCGACGCCTCGCTGGATCAGGCCATCGTCTTCACGTCGACCAAGCGCGGCGCCGACGATCTGGCCGACCGCCTGGCCGACCAGGGCTTTGCCGCCGCCGCCCTGCACGGCGACATGAACCAGCGCCAGCGCACCCGCACCCTGACGCAACTGCAGCGCGGCCAGCTGCGCATCCTGGTGGCCACCGACGTGGCCGCCCGTGGCATCGACGTGCAAGGCATCAGCCACGCCGTGAACTTCGACCTGCCGATGCAGGCCGAGGACTACGTGCACCGCATCGGCCGCACCGGCCGCGCCGGCCGCAACGGCCTGGCCTACACGCTGGCCACGCACTCCGAGCGCCACAAGGTTCGCCGCATCGAGCACTACATCGGCCAGTCGATCACGCCCGAAGTCATCGCCGGCCTGGAACCCCAGCGCACGCCGCGTCCGTCCACCGGCGGCCCGCGCGGCGGCAAGCCCTTCGGCAAGCGCCCCGGCGGCGGCTACCAGGGCAACCGCGAAGGCGGTTACCGTGGCGACCGCGAAGCGCGTCCGTCGCGCCCGTTCGGTGACCGTCCCGCTTTCGGCGACCGTCCGCAACGTGAAGGCGGCTTCCGCGCCGAGCGTTCGTTCGGCGACCGCCCGCAGCGCGAAGGCGGCTTCCATGGCAAGCCCTCGTTCGGCGACCGTCCGCAACGCGAAGGCGGTTTCCGCGCCGAGCGCTCGTTCGGCGATCGCCCGCAACGCGAAGGCGGCTTCCGTGGCGGCGACCGCCCCAGCTTCAACGACCGCGCCAGCTTCGGCGACCGTCCGCAGCGCGAAGGCGGTTTCCACGGCAAGCCCTCGTTCGACAAGCGCGACGGCGGCAAGCGTTTCAGCAAGCCGGCAGGCGCGCGCCGCGGCTAAGCCCCGCTCGCGGGCGCGGCGCGAGCCGCGCCTCGCCAGCTGAAAAACACCCCAGGCATCGGATGCTTTCCGACGGCTGGGGTGTTTTGCTTTGGGACGCTGAATCCGGCGGCGCGCCGGCGACGCATGGCGCGATGCCGGCTATGCGCCGCCCGCGCCCAGCAGCATGCTGATCTTGCGGGCCACGCTTTGCACCAGGGGAATGATCTCGTGCATGCGCGCCTCGTCGGTGTAGGCGTCCGTGCTGGTCACGCTGATCGATGCGACGATGGCGCCGCTGGCATCGCGCACGGGCGTGCCCACGCAGCGGATGCCGTCGACGTTTTCAGCCAGGTCGAAGGTATAGCCCTTGGCCGCATAGACCGCCATCGCGGCCAGCCATTCATCCAGCGGCAGGCGTCCGCCCATGCCCTTGGCGGCTTCCTGTTCGTAGCGCTGTTTCCACGCGGCGGGCCCCTGGTCCAGGATCAGCGCCTTGCCCACGCTGGTGCTGCATACGGGCTTGCGGCCGCCAATGCGCGTGTTGACCTCGATGGGCCGCTGGCCGCCGATCTTGTCGAGATAGATGATGCCTTCATCTTCATCCAGCGCGGCCAGGTGCACGGTGTCCTGCGTCTGGGCGGCCAGCTCTTCGAGCAAGGGCCGCGCCGTCGTGGTGATGGCGGAGTCGCGGTAGGCCATGAAACCCAGCTCGACCAGCCGGCTGCCCAGTCGATAACCCTTGCGCGGCTCGAAGCGCAGATAGCGTATCTGCACCAGCGCCGAGGCCAGCCGGTGGGTGGTGCTGAAGGCGATGCCGGTCCGGTCGGAGATGTCCTGCACGCTGCGGCAGCCTTCGGCCACCGCGCTGACCACGTCGAGTCCTCGGAACAGGGTCTGGCTGGCAAGCGGCTTGGCTGTCTTGGCGGCCTTTTCGGCCTTGACGGTCTTGTCGACGGATTTTTCGGTCATGTGCTGAGCAGAGGGTGACGGAACGTGAGGCATCGACGGCCAGCGGCGCCGGCGGCGCCGATGCGACACGCGTCCTGCGCGTCACGTATCCAGCGGTTGCCCGGTACGGTCTTTGGTGAAGCCGACCGCGATCAGCGACACCGCGGCGCAAAGGACGATGAAGACCGCCACCGGGACATAGCTGCCATCATAGCGGGCCAGCAGGGCGGTGGCGATCAGCGGCATCGGCCCGCCGACCAGCGCCGCGCCCACCTGATAGCCGAGCGAAACGCCGGTATAGCGCACGTTCGGCGGAAAGCTCTCGGCGAAGAACGTGCCCAGCACGGAGCCGTAGGTGGACCAGATGATGGAAAAACCCAGCACCACGGCGGCCGTCGCGATCAGCGCCGAACCCTGGTTGAGCAGCCAGAAATACGGCAGCGCGTAGAGGGCGATCGCCACCGTGCCGCACGCGAACACCTTCTTGCGGCCAATGCGGTCCGACAGGGCGCCGAAGTACAGCATCACCGGCACAGCGATCAGCGCGGCCACCAGCACCACGTTCAGCGCCTGGACGCGCGGATAGCCCAGGCCCACCAGATACGAGATCGTGAAGGTGGCGAAGAGAAAGAAGGTGCTGGTCTCGACGAACTTGGCGCCGATGGCGATCAGCACGGCGCGCCAATGCCGGGTCAGCGTCTCCACCAGAGGCATCTTGCGCTCCCCGGCATTCTTGGGATTGTCCCGGGCTTCGGCGGCCACCTTGCGGAAGGACGGCGTTTCCTCGACCTTGTTGCGGATCCACATGCCGATCAGCACCAGCACGATGGACAGCACGAACGGAATGCGCCAGCCGTAGGACAGGAAGGCCTCCTCCGAGAACAGCGCGCTCAGGCCCGAGGTGGCGAAGTTGCCCAGCGCCAGGCCGAACAAGGCCCCGGTCTGGGGCACCGCGCCAAAGAAGCCGCGCTTGTGCGCCGGCGAGTACTCCACGGCCAGCAACACGCCGCCGCCCCATTCGCCGCCCAGCGCGAGTCCCTGCAGCAGGCGCAGCAGGGTCAGCAGGATGGGCGACCAGATGCCGATGCTGGCATAGGTCGGCGTCAGGCCGATGAGCACCGTGGACAGGCCCATGATGGACAGCGTGATCACCAGCGTCTTCTTGCGGCCGACGCGGTCCCCCACGTGCGCGAACACGATGCCGCCGATGGGACGGATCAGGAACGCCAGCGCGAACGAGGCCAGCGCCAGCAGCTGGCTGGTGACCGGATCGCTCGACGGAAAGAACAGCTTGCCAAAGACGATGGACGACATCGTTCCGTAGAGGAAGTAGTCATACCACTCGATGGTGCTGCCGACCGCGCTGCCGAACAGCGCGCGCCGGCGATCGGCCTCGCTGACCGTAACGGCTTCCGGACGGGCGTGACTGCCCGCCGGCCTGTTGCCCATGGCCGGGCCCGATTGTCTTGTCGACATGAAGTACCTTGCTTGTCTCGTTGATATTCAAATTGTGGGCATCCGCGCGGCGGCCGGAGCCGGCGCGCGGGTGCCAGGCGGCGCCTGGCGGATCAGGCGCGCTGCTTGAGGATGTCCAGCGCCACGTCGACGATCATGTCTTCCTGGCCGCCCACCATGCGGCGCTTGCCCAGCTCGACCAGGATGTCCACGGTCTTGAGCTGGTACTTGGCCGCCGCCGCCTCGGCATGGCGCAGGAACGAGCTGTACACGCCCGCGTAGCCCAACGCCAGCGTCTCGCGATCCACCCGCACCGGACGATCCTGCAGCGGACGGACGATGTCGTCGGCCGCGTCCATGAGCTTGTAGAGATCGGTGCCGTGGTTCCAGCCCATGCGGTCGATGGCGGCGATGAAGGCTTCCAGCGGCGCGTTGCCCGCGCCCGCGCCCATGCCGGCCAGGCTCGCGTCCACGCGGTCGCAGCCTTCCTCGACGGCAACGATGGAATTGGCCACGCCCAGGCTCAGGTTGTGGTGAGCGTGCATGCCGGTCTGCGTTTCGGGCTTGAGCATATCCTTGAAGGCGCGGAAGCGGTCCCGCACGTCCTGCATGCCGAGCGCGCCGCCGGAGTCCACCACGTAGCAGCAGGTCGCGCCGTAGCTTTCCATGAGCTTGGCTTGCCGCGCCAGCGCCTGCGGTTCGGTCATGTGGCTCATCATCAGGAAGCCGACGGCCTCCATGCCCAGATGGCGGGCGTACTCGATGTGCTGGCGCGAGACGTCGGCCTCGGTGCAATGCGTGGCCACGCGCACCACGCGCACGCCGGCGTCATAGGCGTTCTTCAGGTCGTGCACGGTGCCGATGCCGGGCAGCAACAGCGTGGCGATCCTGGCGTGCCTGACCTCGCTGGCCACGGCCTCGATCCATTCCAGGTCGGTGTGCGCGCCGAAGCCGTAGTTGAAGCTGGAGCCCTGCAGGCCGTCGCCGTGCGCGACCTCGATGGAATCGACCTTGGCCTCGTCGAGCGCCCGGGCGATGCGCCGGGCCTGTTCAACACTGTACTGGTGGCGGATGGCGTGGCTGCCGTCGCGCAGCGTCACGTCGGAGATATAGATTTTCTTGGCTTGGTTCATCGTCTGTCACCGCCCTCAAACAAGCGCCGCGGCCGCCAGCATGCGGCGGGCCATGTGTTCCGCGGTGCGCAGGCCTGCGCTGGTCATGATGTCCAGGTTGCCCGCATAAGCAGGCAGGTAATGGGCCGCGCCCTCGACTTCCAGGAAGATCGAGGTCTTCAGCCCGGTGAGCGCCTCGCCCACGCCGGGCAGGCGCACGGGCGTGTCGATGCGGTCGAACTGCACCTTCTGCTTCATGCGATAGCCGGGCACGTAGGCCTGCACGGCGGCGGCCATGTCCTCGACCGAACGCGCGATGGCGTCCTCGTTGGCCAGTTCGCTCAGCGTGTAGACGGTGTCGCGCATGATCAGCGGCGGCTCGGCCGGATTGAGCACGATGATGGCCTTGCCGCGCGTGGCGCCGCCCACCGCCTCGATGGCCTTGGACGTCGTTTCGGTGAACTCGTCGATATTGGCGCGCGTGCCGGGGCCCGCGCTCTTGCTGGAGATCGACGCCACGATTTCACCGTAGTGCACCCTGGCCACGCGCGATACGGCCGCGACCATCGGGATCGTGGCCTGGCCGCCGCAGGTCACCATGTTCACGTTCAAGGCGTCCAGGTGGTCCTCGCCGTTGACCACGGGAATGCAGTACGGGCCGATGGCGGCCGGCGTCAGGTCGACCATGCGGATGCCGGGCTTGAGCGCGCGCAGGAATGCGTCGTTCTTCACGTGGGCGCCGGCGCTGGTGGCATCGAACACGAAGTCGATGTCCTGGAAGACCGGCAGGCGCGCCAGGCCTTCGACCCCTTCATGCGTGGTGGCCACGCCCAGCCGCGCCGCGCGGGCCAGGCCGTCCGATTGCGGGTCGATGCCGACCATCGCTCCCATTTCGATGTGCTGGCCATGGCGCAGGATCTTGATCATCAAGTCCGTGCCGATGTTGCCGCTGCCGATGATGGCGGCCTTGAGTTTGCGTTGGGCTGTGGACACTTGGCTCCTTCCTTTCTCCGAACACCGTCGTGGGTTTCCTGTTTCCTTATTGGCCGGAGTGTAGGTAGGTTTTTTTAAATTATCAATATATAAGTATTGATCTCATATAGTGAGTATTTAGAGAGACCATCGCAGGACGACCTGCCGGTCCCCTGACAGTCTTGCCAGTACGGGCGCAGCCGCCCCCCGGCTAAAATTCCCGGATTCCTCACATGGCCGCTACATGCAACGCCCCGCTCCCGCCAATCTCCCGCCCCTGGATCCCGCCTCCCTCGAACACAGCGCCGCCGCCGCGGATCATCTGCGCGCGGCCATCCGGGCCGCTTCCGGCTGGCTGCCGTTCGACCACTGGATGGCGGAAGCGCTGTACGCGCCGGGGCTGGGCTACTACGCGGCCGGCAACGTCAAGCTGGCCGACCCGGCCGACGCCGCCGCGCTGCCGTCGGGCGACTTCGTCACCGCGCCGCAGCTCACGCCGCTGTTCGCGCGCACGCTGGCGCGCCAGGCCGCCGACGTGCTGGCGCAGACCGGCACGTCCGCCGTGCTGGAATTCGGCGCCGGCACCGGCGCGCTGGCCGAAGGCGTGCTGCGCGAGCTGGACGCGCTGGGCCAGACGCACGCCGAATACCTGATCCTGGAAGTGTCGGCCGACCTGCGCGCGGTCCAGGCAGAACGGCTGGCGCCCTTCGGTGCGCGCGTGCGCTGGCTGGACGCGCTGCCGACGTCCTTCTCGGGCTGCGTGCTAGCCAACGAAGTGCTGGACGCCATGCCGGTGTCGCTGTTCCGCTGGAGCGAGGACGCGACGCCGCTGGAACGCGGCGTGGCCTTGGGCGCGCACGACGAATTCGTCTGGGAAGACCGCCCGGCCAGCCCCGCGCTGGCGGCCGCGCTGGCCGGGCGCATGCCGGCCCTGCCCGGCTATGTATCCGAGATCAATCTGCAGGCCGAGGCCTGGATCGGCGCGATGGGCGGCTGGCTGGAACGCGGCGCGGCGCTGCTGATCGACTATGGCTTTCCGCGCAGCGAGTACTACCATCCGCAGCGCGCGGGCGGCACGCTGATGTGCCATCTGCGGCACCACGCCCATGGCGATCCCTTCACCGCGCCGGGCCTGCAGGACATCACCGCCCACGTGGACTTCACCGCCATGGCCGACGCCGCGCAGGCGGCGGGGCTGCAGGTGCTGGGCTATACCTCGCAGGCGCGCTTCCTGATGAACGCCGGCCTGATGGAGCTGCTGGCGCAGCTCGACCCCTCGGATGCGGCCGCCTATGCGCGCGCCGTCGCGCCGGTGCAGAAGCTGCTGTCGGAAGCCGAGATGGGCGAGCTGTTCAAGGTGCTGGCGGTGGGCCGTGGCATCACCGCGCCGCTGCGCGGCTTCGCGCGCGGCGACCGGCTCGGCAAGCTCTGAACCTGGGCGGCAACCCTGGAGAAGCCGCGCGCCACGCTGCGCGGCGGTTTGACGGCGCGTCCCGATCGTGAAGACGCGCCCCCGCCTTGAAGACGCCTCCCGGCCTCAGTTCGCCGGCGACGCCAGCGCTGCCAGGCTCGCCAGCCGGGCCTGCCTGACCCCTTCCTTGATGCGCGCCGGATCGCCCGCGCAGGCGCGCGCGATGGCGCCGGCGTCCACGCCGCGCGCCGCGTCCACGCGAGCCTGCCATGCAGCGTCATCAACGGTCCGCAGCACGGCGGCCGCCTGAATCAGATCCATGAAGCGTTCGGGCTTGCGCAACGCGTCGGCGCGCTCGATCAGCGCCAGCTGCGCATTCGCGCCGTCCTGTCGGTCGACCGCCTCCAGGCCGGACAGCATCTCCGGCAGCAGACGCGCGCAATCATTGCATTCGGTGGGCACACGCAGACGCCGGCCCAGGGCTTCGCGCTCGGGCGTCAGCCGGCACATCAGCGCATAGCGCGACGCCAGCGGCAGGCCCAGCGTGGCGGCCCGGTCCACGTCCGCGCCCACGGCCGCCGGCTCCCGCAATTCCGGCATCACCCGCGCCAGCGCGCCGGACTGGTGCAACACGTCCAGCATGCGCGACGGCTTGGCGGTCATGAGGCCGCGCGACAGTTCCTTCCACACGCGCTCGGCCACCAGCGCGTCGGCCTCGCCGGCCTCGACCATGCGGCGGCACAACGCCAGCGTCTCGGGCGCGATGCTGAAATCGGCGAAGCGCGCCGCGAAGCGGCCCAGCCGCAGGATGCGCACGGGGTCTTCCTCGAAGGCCTCGCCCACGTGGCGGAACACGCGCGCGCGCAGGTCGGCCTGGCCGCCCAGCGGGTCGACCAGCTCGCCATCGGGCTTGCGCGCAATGGCGTTGACGGTGAGATCGCGGCGGCGCAGATCGTCTTCCAGCGTCACGTCGACACCGGTATGGAAGGTGAAGCCCTTGTAGCCGTGGCCGGACTTGCGCTCGGTGCGGGCGAGCGCGTATTCCTCTTTGGTGCGCGGATGCAGGAACACCGGAAAATCGCCGCCCACGGGCATGAAGCCCCGGCGCGCCATATCCTCGGGCGTGGCGCCGACCACGACCCAGTCCTGATCGCCGGCCGGCAGGCCCAGCAGAGCGTCGCGCACCGCGCCGCCCACGATATACACCTGCAGGCCCTGGGTTGCGGGGTCCTGCGTCATGGCAGCGTGGTGCTTTCGGCGCCCAGGGGCACGACCTTGCCCAGCCGCTCCTTCAGGGATTGAGGCTGGCCGCTGAACATGGCCGCGTAATAGACGGAGTTCGACATCACGTTCTTGACGTAGGTGCGCGTCTCGTTGAACGGGATGGTCTCGGCGAAGATCGCGCCCTCGACCGGATGCGTGAAGGTGGAACGCCAGTTGTGCGGCCGCCGCGGGCCGGCGTTGTAGCCGGCGCTGGCCAGCATCTGCGAACCGTCCAGATCGCGCAGCACCATGTTCAGATAGTTGGTGCCCAGCTCGGTGTTGGTGTCGAAATCGTTGACGCTGGCGGGCGTGAAATCGGTCATGCCGATCTTGCCCGCGACCCATTTTGCGGTCGCCGGCATCAGCTGCATCAGGCCCGACGCGCCCACATGCGAGCGCGCGTCCATGATGAAGCGCGATTCCTGGCGGATCAGGCCGTAGACCCAGGCCGGGTCCAGCGCGATGGCGTTGGCCTTGGCCGTGACGCGGCCCTCGAAGGGCGCGATGAAGCGCTGGCTGAAATCGAATTCCTTCTCGGTGCGGTCCGAGGTGTTGACCACACGGTCGTAGATGTTCTCGGCGCGCGCCAGCTCGGCGGCCGCCATCAGCTGGCGGTCGCTCATGCCGCGCAGCGCGAAGTTCCATTCAGGCACGGCCTCGGCGCGCCAGCCCAGCCGGAACAGCTGCACGGCACGGCGCAAGCCAGGGTTGGCGCGCGCCTCGGCGATCTCGGCGTCGGTGATCGGCGCGGGACGCGGCGGCACCGTGATGCGGCGGCCCAGTTCCTCGGCGGCCAGCTGGCCGTAAAAGTCGAAGCGGTCGGCGATGCTGGCGTAGGCGGCCTGGGCCTGGTCCTTGCGGCCGGTGGCGGCCAGGCCGCGCGCCTTCCAGTAGACCCAGGAGGTGTCGGCGCGCTGGGTCGGCGGCATCTCGTCGATGGACTCGATGACCCACTTCCAGTCGATCTTGGGCTGGCGCAGCGCCGCCCGCACCTTCCAGCCAGCGTTGTACTCGGTCATGCGGATATGGCCGGCCTCGTGGTACCAATCGTTGGCGCGGCTGTCCAGGTTCAGCGCGGCGGCCAGCGCGTACTGGCCGCGCACCCAGGCGAGATTGGACTTGGCCATGGACTTGGCCCATTCGCGGCGCAGGTAGGAATCGGCCACGCTGACGTCGGAGCGGGCCAGGCGCGCCAGCGCGATGGTCACCAGCTCTTTCTCGTTGCGGCCCACCGGCAGGCGGTCCTGCCGGGTGAGCCACTTCATCGGATCCTTGATGAGCAGGTCGTAGGTCTTCTGGTCGCGCGGCTCGAACATGTACTGCACGAACTTGCGCGCGTCGGTGGTCTTGTTGGCCTCGATGGCGTCGCGCAGCTGCGGTTCAAGCTCGTCCCAGCCCAGGACGCGATCGGCCACCAGCTGGTCGTACAGGCCCCAACAGGCGGTGCCGGGCTGGAACACGGCCATGGCCTGGGCGGCGGTGGCGCGCTGACCGCTCATGTGCTTGGCGTCGAGGATCGCGCATTCGATCTGCGCGTTGCTGTTCTTCACCGGCGCCAGCTTGCGCACGGTGTCGAAATCGCCGCTGCGGGCGGCGGCCAGCAGCCAGTCGCCGCGCAGGCGGTCGGCCAGGTAGGCGTCGGGGTTGCCGCTGATGAAGCGCTGCAGGTCGGCGTTGGGCCGCCCGCCGGCCGGCGGCGACCACAGCTGGTAACGCAGCAGCCAGTATTCCGGGTACATGCCCAGCGGGTCGGACTTGGCCTGGGGCACCAACGCGCCCAGCACCGACCACTGCTTGCGGTTCATGGCCTCGCGCGCGGCCTGGACGGCGGCCAGCGCGGGCGTGTCGTTGGTGGGCGGCAGGCCGGCCAGCACGGCCGGCGGCACGGCGATGGCGGGCTGCGACGCCTGGGCGACGGGCTGGGGTTGCGGATTGACCGAGGCGCTGCGCTGCTGCGCGTCGACCGGCGCGCAGGCGGCGGTGAACAACGCCAGCAGCGGCAGCCAGCGGCGCAGGCCGGCGCCGGCCGGCGCCGCGTCGGCGGCGGACGCCGGCCGCGCGGATTTCTGATACCGTCCGGATTGCAGGGCGTGTGCCATGGGTGTCTTCCTCACGTGCCAGCCTTGTTCTGCGCCTGGTCGCAGGCCTGCATTCTTGCTTTCATTTTCCACCCTCGTTACCGCTACCGCATGACTACGCAAAATACTCCAGAGGATACCGCAGTCCCGCTGCGCGCGCGATTGCGCCAACTGCGCGCCGACATGCCGGAAAACCAGCGCAGCCGTGGCGGTCTGCTGATGCGCGCAAGGCTGTTCACTTGGCTGAACGCCGCCCGCGACGAAGCGGTCAAGGCGGGCCGCCGCGCGCCCTCCATCGTGGCCGCGTTCTGGCCCATGGAGGACGAACCCGACCTGCGCCCGCTGCTCGAGCAATGGGTGGAAGCCGGCATCACCGTGGTGCTGCCGGTGGTGCGCGAACGCAACGCCCCGCTGGCCTTCCTGCCCTGGACGCCGGACGCCCCCATGCGCAGCGGCGCTTACGGCATCCAGGAACCCGCCGCGGGCGACGAACTGCCGCCCGACGTGGTGCTGGCGCCCACGCTCGGCTTTACCCAGTTTGGCGACCGCGTGGGTTACGGCGGCGGCTACTACGACCGCACGCTGGCCGCGCTGCGCGACGGCGGCCAGCCCTTCACCGCCATCGGCATCGCCTGGAGCTGCGGCGAGCTGGACGCCGACTACGAGCCGGCCGAACACGACTACCCGCTGGACGCCATCCTGACCGAGGACGGCTGGGTGCCCGAGGCGCCGCTGTCGCAACCCGGCAAGGGCGGCAAGACGCTGTTTTCCTATCGACTCGGCTGAACCTGGCCCCGCCCCCCGGGGCCGCGCCGCGCACCATTTCCGCCCGGCGTTCTTGCACCAAAACAGTGCGGTCTGTAACATGAGCCGCTGACAGGCCCGCAAAACGCGGCCTGCGCCGCCCTGATCGCTTCGGTGAGCGCTCACTGATCGAGCGGCATCGAGCCCCCTGCCAGCCCGGCCGCAACCCCCGGCCGCCGTCCACTCCACCCAGGCCAGCAGCGCCAAGCGCCCTGGTCCAGCCTGTTCCCCTTCCCTGGCGGCGCCATCGTCCGCCAGCCCTCGCAACCTGCCGCCGGCCGCCCTCGCGCGCCCACAGGCGGCGCCCTGCCCCTTTTCCCTGCGGCATCCATCGCGACGGGGATAGCCAACAACCGCCCGGCGGAGGATAGTGTTTCCGCAGGGACCGTCCGCGCGCCGGCCAGCCTGGCACGCGGGTTGCTTGTTATCAGGACCGGCTTCGAGCCGGCCCCAGCACTTGCATCGGAGGAGCCATGAAGGACAGACCCGCCCGCCCCCCCGCCTATGACGAAATGCGCGACAGCGCCGGCGGCATACGCTCCCACTACGAAGCGTTCGAACGCTGGCACGGCGAGCAGTCGGCCGAGTCCATGGCCGTGCGCCGGCTGGAAGCGGACCTGAGCTTTCGCCGCGTCGGCATCACTTTCTCGGTGGCCGGCGACGCCGCCGGCACAGAACGACTGATCCCGTTCGACCTGATCCCCCGCGTCATCCCCGCCGACGAATGGCGCCGGCTCGACGCCGGCCTGAAACAGCGCGTGCGCGCGCTGAACATGTTCATCCACGACATCTACCACGGCCACGACATCGTGCGCGCCGGGGTGGTGCCGGCCGAGCAGGTCTTCCTGAACGCGCAATACCGGCCCGAGATGCAGGACGTGGACGTGGCCGAGGATATCTACTGCCATATCGCCGGCGTCGACATCGTGCGCGCCGGCGCGGGCGAGTTCTACGTGCTGGAAGACAACCTGCGCGTGCCCTCGGGCGTGTCCTACATGCTGGAGAACCGCAAGATGTCGATGCGGCTGATGCCCGACGCCTTCGGCCGCATCAAGGTCGAACCCGTGGCGCATTACCCCGACCTGCTGCTGGACAATCTGCGCGAGGTCGCGCCGCACGGCGGCGACGCGCCCACCGTGGTCGTGCTGACGCCGGGCATGTACAACTCGGCCTATTTCGAGCACGCCTTCCTGGCGCAGCAGATGGGCGTGGAGCTGGTCGAGGGCCAGGATCTGTTCGTCGAACAGAACACGGTCTACATGCGCACCACGCAGGGCCCGCGCAAGGTGGACGTGATCTACCGCCGGCTGGACGACGATTTCCTGGACCCGCTGTCGTTCCGCGCTGATTCAGCGCTGGGCGTGCCGGGCCTGCTGTCGGTCTACCGCGCCGGCCGCGTCACGCTGGCCAACGCCATCGGCACCGGCATCGCCGACGACAAGTCCACCTACCTGTACGTGCCGGACATGATCCGCTTCTACCTGGGCCAGGAACCGATCCTGTCGAACGTGCCCACCTGGCGCTGCGCGCGGCCCGACGAGCTGTCGCACGTGCTGGACCGCATGCACGAGCTGGTGGTCAAGGAGGTGCATGGCGCGGGCGGCTACGGCATGCTGGTCGGGCCGTCGGCCACGCGCACCGAGGTCGAGGCCTTCAAGGACCGCGTGCGCGCCAACCCCGCCAATTACATCGCCCAGCCGACGCTGGCGCTGTCCACCGTGCCCACCTACGTCGAGTCCGGCGTGGCGCCGCGCCACGTCGACCTACGCCCCTACGTGCTGTGCGGCAAGGACATCCGCACGGTGCCAGGCGGACTGTGCCGCGTAGCGCTGACCGAAGGCTCGCTGGTGGTCAACAGCAGCCAGGGCGGCGGCACCAAGGATACGTGGGTACTGGAGGACTGAACCATGCTGAGCCGAACCGCCGACAACCTGTTCTGGATGTGCCGCTACACCGAGCGCGCCGAGAACACGGCCCGCATGCTGGACGTGAACCTGCAGATGTCGCTGCTGCCGCAGGACGCGCAGGCGCGCGAGGGCTCGTGGCTGGCCGTGCTGCGCATCTCCGAGCTGCAGGGCCTGTACCGCGCCCGGCACGCCGCCATCTCGCCGCACGACGTGCTGCACTTCATGGTGCGCGACGCCGACAATCCCTCGTCCATCTATTCCTGCGTGCACGCCGCCCGCGAGAACGCGCGCGCCGTGCGCGGCAGCCTGACCACCGAGGTCTGGGAAACCTACAACACCACCTGGCTGGAACTGCAGAAGCACCTGCACACCGGCCTGCTGGAACGCAATCCGGGCGAGTTCTTCGAATGGATGAAGTTCCGCTCGCACCTGGCGCGCGGCGTCACCATCGGCACCATGCTGGAAGACGAAGCGCTGTATTTCATGCGCATCGGCATGCACCTGGAACGCGCCGACAACACCGCGCGCATGCTGGACGTGAAGTTCCACGAACGCGGCGGCAACGGCCACGCCGGCGAGGCGCGCAACGACGCCGCCGCGCCGCCGACGGCCGCGCAAAGCGAGTTCTACCGCTGGTCGGCGCTGCTCAGCTCGGTGTCGGGCCTGGAGATCTACCGCAAGGTCTACCGCGACGTGATCACGCCCGACCGCGTGGCCGAGCTGCTGATCCTTCGGCCGGACATGCCGCGCTCGCTGCTGGCCGCGATCCACTCGCTGTCCGACGACCTGGCGCGCGTGGCCAACCAGCGCTCGGCGGAAACGCAGCGCCGCACCGGAATGCTGCGCGCGGAACTGCAATACGGGCGCGTCGAGGACATCCTGGCCAGCGGACTGCACCAGTACCTGGAGCACTTCCTGGACCGCATCAACGATCTCGGCAACCGCATCAGCCAGGACTTCCTGGTGCCCTTGTCGGCGTAGGAGCGCAGCATGAAACAGATCATCACCCACGTGACCCATTACCGCTACACCGCGCCGGTGACCTACAGCATCCAGACGCTGCGCCTCACGCCGCGCGACGACGAGCACCAGCGCGTGCTGCGCTGGCATATCGAGGCGCCCGGCGCGCTGGAGCGGCAAGTGGACGCCTACGGCAACATCACCCATACCCTGACGCTGAACGGCCCGCACACCGACATTGAACTGCGCGTAGTCGGACAGGTGGTGGTGGGCGCGCTCGCGCGCGGCGCGCTGGGCGGCGAGGACAGCCGGCTGCCGGTGCATGCCTACTGTGTGCAGACGGCGCTGACCCAGGCCGACGAGACCATCCTGGCCTTCACCCGCCACGCGCTGCCCGACGGCCTGAACACGCCCGACGACGCGCTGGCGCTGGCGCGCGCCATCTGCGACCGCGTAGCGTATGAGCCCGGCATGACCGACGTGACCACCGCGGCCAACCAGGTGCTGGCCATGGGCCACGGCGTCTGCCAGGACCACGCCCACCTGTTCCTGGCCTGCGCGCGCGGCCTGGGCGTGCCCGCGCGCTACGTCAGCGGGTATCTGTACACCACCGCCGAGCACGCCGCCAGCCACGCCTGGGCCGACATCTGGCTGCCGGGCGCGGGCTGGACCAGCGTGGACATCACCAACCGCCAGTTCGCCTCGGAATGCCATTGCCGGCTGGCCGTGGCGCGCGACTACGACTCGGCCTCGCCGGTGCGCGGCGTGCGCAATGGCGGCGGCGAGGAGTCCATGGAAGTCACCGTGCAGGTGCAGACCGCGGCGCAGCAATGACCCCCGCCGTGCACGCGGGCCGCGCCGCACTACAATGCGGCGTGGCTTTTCCCCTGCTCCGATCATGACCTACTGCGTCGCCGCCCGCCTGAACGCCGGCCTGGTTTTCCTGTCCGACTCCCGCACCAACGCGGGGGTGGACCAGATCAGCGTCTACCGCAAGATGACCGTCTTCGAACGCCCCGGCGAACGCGTGATGGTCCTGATGACCGCCGGCAACCTGGCCGTCAGCCAGGCCGTGCTGGACGGCCTGGCCCGCCAGCAGCAGGAAGGCGGCGAAACGCTGTGGAACGCGCCCGATATGTTCGAGGCCGCGCGCCGCATCGGCAACGCCGTGCGCGAGGTCTACCGCCGCGAGGCCGACGCGCTGCGCGAGCAGGGCGTGGACTTCAACGTCAGCCTGATTTTCGGGGGCCAGATCGGCGCCGAACGCTGCCGGCTGTTCCAGATCTACGCCGCCGGCAACTTCATCGAGGCTGGCGAGGAATGCCCGTACTTCCAGATCGGCGAGGCCAAGTACGGCAAGCCCATCCTGGACCGTGTGCTGCAACCCGATACGCCGCTGGACGAGGCCGCCAAGTGCGCGCTGATCTCCATGGATTCCACGCTGCGCTCGAACATCTCGGTCGGCCTGCCACTGGACCTGCTGGTCTACGACACCGGCACGCTGCGCGTCACGCACTTCGCCAGCATCGACGAGCACAACGAATACTTCCGCATGATCCGCGGCACCTGGGGCGAACGCCTGCGCCAGGTCTTCGCCGAAATCCCCGACCCGCTGTGGACCAACCCCGAGTCGCCCGACTCCCTGGTGCCCGCCAGCCGCGTGCACCAGCCCAAGCGGGTCGACCCCATGGACGTGCCGCAGGAAAGCTACCCGGCGCCGCAGGTGCTGGCCGAGGGGCCGGGGTCGGATCAGTTGAACTAGAGACTGCGCATGTTCGCTTGTACGCAATTCCGGGCTGTCCTACACTGCGGCCAACGCATGTGAATTTCACGTGCCCACCATCCGAGGCCCGTATGCAAGCAATTGCTGCGGGCTTTCGTGTTTCTGGCGCCAACGCTGGCCGCCCTGCTGAGCCTGCCCCGCTTGCGAAATGCCATGAAAAAAGCCGGCATGCGCCGGCTTTCTTCATGTATCGCTTGCCCGAACGATCAACGCGACAGCTCGCGCCAGATCGCCATCGGCGCCTCGGCGTGGTTGAGCGTATAGAAATGCACGCCCGGCGCGCCGTTGTCCAGCAGGGTCTGGCACAGCTCGGTCACCACGTCCACGCCGAAGGCGCGGATCGAGGCCTTGTCGTCGCCGAACTCGGCCAGGCGCAGACGGATCCAGCGCGGCACTTCGGCGCCGCACATTTCCGAGAAGCGCAGCAGCTGCGAGTGGTTGGTGATGGGCATGATGCCCGGCACGATCGGCACGTTCACGCCCTTGGCCTGGGCCCGGTCGACGAAGTCGAAATAGGCGTCGGCGTTGAAGAAATATTGCGTGATGGCGGCGTTGGCGCCGGCCCGCACCTTGGCCACGAAATGCGCCAGGTCGGCCGACGGACTGGCGGCCTGCGGGTGCATTTCGGGATAGGCCGCCACTTCGATGTGGAACCAGTCGCCGGTTTCCTCGCGGATGAAGGACACCAGCTCGTTGGCGTAGCGCAGCTCGCCCGCGTCGCCGCCCATGCCGGACGGCAGGTCGCCGCGCAGTGCGACCACGCGCCGCACGCCTTCGTTCTTGTAGGCCTGCAGGATGTCGCGCAGGTCCTGGCGGGACGCGCCCACGCAGGACAGGTGCGGCGCCGCGTCGCAACCCAGGTTGCGCAGCGTGCGCACCGCGTCGGCGGTGCCGGCGCGCGTCGAGCCGCCCGCGCCGAACGTCACGCTGACGTACTTGGGCTGGATCGCCAGCATCTGCTTGGCCGCGCGCACCAGCCGTTCCTGGCCGGCCAGGTCACGGGGGGGAAAGAACTCCAGGCTGAATGCAGGAGAAGTCGATTCGGACATTTCAGTTATCCATGACGCTGACCGCGCCCCTTGAAACAAGTGTCAATCCACCGGAAACCGCTGGACAAGAGCCCTCTGCCGGAACCGCGCCCACGGATGCCACCCCATCGGGATGCCGCGGATCCGGCTCCGCCGGTCCGCAGGCATGCCCCCTTGAGGGGGAAGCGCGCAGCGCTTCGGGGGTGGGCCTTCCCCCTCTACGGGATCAGCTTGGTCAGCAGGCCGGAGATGATGCTGTAGAGGATCGCTCCCCCCACGGCCCACCAGAACCCGTTGACCTGGAAGCCCTTCAGCACGGAGCCGACGAACCAGAACAACAAGGCGTTGATCACGATGAGAAAGAGGCCGAGCGTGACGATGGTGATGGGCAGCGTCAGCAGCACCAGCACCGGCTTGACCAGCATGTTCACCAGGCCCAGCACCAGCGCGGCGATCAGCGCCGAACCGAAACTGGCCACCGTGATGCCGGGCAGCAGGTAGGCGACCGCCAGCAGGGCCACCGCGTTCAGGATCCAGACGAGAATCATGGACATGCTCAACCTCCAGTCTTGAAGCTCCGGGACCCGGCGGCCCGGTTGCGGCCGCCTTGCCCTGGAACCGGAAAACGCCGCGCCGACATGGCGTGGCGTCCCCCTATTTTGCTACAAGCATCAGTAGCGGTAGTGATTCGGCTTGTAAGGACCTTCGACCGGCACGCTGATGTAGTCGGCCTGGTCCTTGCGCAGCGTGGTCAGGTTCACGCCCAGCTTCTTCAGGTGCAGGCGCGCGACCTTCTCGTCCAGGTGCTTGGGCAGCACGTAGACTTCGCCCGACTTGTAGGCTTCATTGCGCGTGTACAGCTCGATCTGCGCGATGGTCTGGTTGGCGAAGGACGAGGACATCACGAACGAGGGGTGGCCGGTGGCGCAACCCAGGTTCACGAGGCGGCCCTGGGCCAGCAGGATGATGCGCTTGCCGTCCGGGAAGATCACGTGGTCGACCTGGGGCTTGATCTCTTCCCACTTGCAGTCGGCCAGCGAGGCGACGTCGATCTCGTTGTCGAAGTGGCCGATGTTGCACACGATGGCCTGGTCCTTCATGGCGTTCATGTGCTCGCGCGTGATGACGTGGAAGTTGCCGGTGGCCGTCACGAAGATGTCGCCATGAGCGGCGGCTTCTTCCATGGTCACGACCTTGAAGCCTTCCATCGCGGCCTGCAGCGCGCAGATCGGGTCGATTTCAGTAACCCAGACCTGGGCGCGCAGCGCCACCAGCGCCTGGGCGCAGCCCTTGCCCACGTCGCCGTAGCCGGCGACCACGGCGATCTTGCCGGCCACCATCACGTCGGTGGCGCGCTTGATGCCGTCGACCAGCGATTCGCGGCAGCCGTACAGGTTGTCGAACTTGGACTTGGTGACCGAGTCGTTGACGTTGATGGCGGCGAAGGCCAGCTCACCCTTCTGCGACATCTGGTACAGGCGATGCACGCCGGTGGTGGTTTCCTCGGTCACGCCCTTGATCAGCGCCAGGCGGGTCGAGTACCACTTCGGATCACGCTTGAGCGTTTCCTTGATGGCGGCGAACAGGATGCGCTCTTCTTCGCTGCCCGGGTTGGCCAGCACCGAGATGTCCTTTTCAGCCTTGGTGCCCAGGTGCAGCATCAGGGTGGCGTCGCCGCCGTCGTCCAGGATCATGTTGGCGTTCTGGCCATTGGGCCATTCGAAGATCTTGTGCGTGTACTGCCAGTACTCTTCGAGCGTCTCGCCCTTGACGGCGAAGACCGGCGTGCCGGACGCGGCGATGGCGGCGGCGGCATGGTCCTGCGTCGAGAAGATGTTGCACGAGGCCCAGCGCACTTCGGCGCCCAGCGCCACCAGCGTCTCGATCAGCACGCCGGTCTGGATGGTCATGTGCAGGCTGCCGGCGATGCGGGCGCCCTTGAGCGGCTGCTTGGCGGCGAATTCTTCGCGAATGGCCATCAGGCCGGGCATTTCGGTTTCGGCGATGGCCAGCTCGCGGCGGCCCCAGCCGGCCAGCGACAGGTCGGCGACGATGTAGTCGGAGAAGGATTTGTCAGTCACAGCGTTCATGGTGTGTAGCTCCACGTGTAGATCGAACGGCGCGCACAGGGCCGGACAACGCGAAACACCACGACGGTCGTGTGCTCGCCTTTCCCGCCACATGCGACAAAGGTGAGCGCCGTTGCTGTAGCGCCGCGCAAGGATGCGGGACGCATGAACAGGGATTCCTGAGCCTGGCGAGCCGTGTTCCGCGCAAGGGGAACAGCCGAATCGTCGCAACGCTCCTCAGGATCGTCGGGCATTGTACCGGTTTGGCCGCCTTGCGGGAAAGCGCCGCAAGGCCGGAACGCATCCGACCCCTTATTCTTCCAACGGCGCGGCTCAACCCGCATGCACCAGCGGCGGGTCCGGTTCGGCCCGCGGCGTCAGCGGCGCCAGCGCCGCCAGCAGGTCGGACGCGATGGCGTCCCAGCTGCGCGTCAGCGCGTGCGCCCGCACGGCGTGCCGGTTCAGCGACAGCGCCTCGCGGCAGGCGTGCGCCAGATCCTCGTCCAGGCAGCCCGTCACGCCCGGCTGCACCACGGCCAGCGGCGCCTCGCTGCGGAACGCCGCCACCGGCGTGCCGCAGGCCATGGCCTCCAGCATCACCAGGCCGAAAGTGTCGGTCAGGCTGGGAAACACGAACACGTCGGCGGCC
Source organism: Achromobacter sp. 413638 (assembly GCF_043119405.1). NCBI lineage: Bacteria > Pseudomonadati > Pseudomonadota > Betaproteobacteria > Burkholderiales > Alcaligenaceae > Achromobacter > Achromobacter sp. 413638. The sequence continues at coordinate 11,783 of NZ_JBICCO010000073.1, read as the reverse complement.
TGGTAATAGCCCGGCAGCTCATCGTCGTTGCGCATGCCCAGGAACACCGCGTCGGGAAACTTCTTCTTCAGGCGCGCCTCGTCCGGGCCGCCGCCCACCACCACCTTGCTACCCGGCAGGTCCAGCGACAGGAAGGCGTCCAGGTTCTTTTCCCGCGCGACCCGGCCCACGCTGAGGAACACCGGACGGGGCAGATCCTTGAACACCTGGCTCGCGCCCGGCTGGAACTTGACGGGGTCCACCCCGCGCGACCAGATCTGCAAATTGCCCAGGCCGCGCTGGACCAGGACGTCGCGCACCGTGGGCGTGGGCACCAGCACGCGCTGCGAGGGCCGGTGGAACCAGCGCAGGTAGCGCCACGGCAAGGCCGCCGGAATGCCCATGCGCGCCTGCAGGTAGTCGGGGAACATGGTGTGGAACGAGGTGGTGAAACGCCAGCCTCGGGCCAGCGCCATCTTGCGCGCGGCCAGGCCCAGCGGCCCCTCGGTGGCGATGTGCAGCGCGTCCGGCACCCGGTCGCCCAGCACGCGGCGCAGCTGGCGGCCGGGCTGCAGGCATAACCGCAGGTCGGGCTCGGAAGGCGCGGGAATGGTGCGGCTGCCTTCAGGGCTGACCACGGTCACTTCGTGGCCCCATTCGGCGAGGATCCTCAGCATGGTCGTCCAGGTGCGGACGACGCCGTTGACTTGCGGATGCCAGGCATCCGTGACCAGGACGATGCGCATGATGAGGCCGGAAGTGGTCGACAAGCGCGATTTAGCCCGCGCTATGTGACATGCCCAAGACCGGCCGCGCCGGCGGCCTTAATTGTTGCGCCGGGGGTAGCCCTGGGCCTTGATGCGGATCCAGACCGCGCGCTTTTCCTCTTCCGTCATGAAAACCCAGTTGGCCACTTCCATGGCCGTGCGGCCGCAGCCCCGGCAGATGTCGTCGAACAGCGTCGAGCAGACGGCCACGCAGGGGGAATCCGTGGCCTTGAAGGCGCGTTGCGCGTCTTCGGGCTCGGGCAATTCGGACAGATCGGCGAAATTCAAACTCATGGGCGCGAGATTACCACCCGCAGACCGTCCCTTTTTACAAGACCCTGCCCGCGACCAGGCGGGAATGCGCCCGACGCCTGCCATACGCCGCCGGCGCCTACAGAAACGGCGTGACCGCGCCGGCCAGCCTGCTCAGCTGCGGGCCGATCTCCTCCTCGGGCACCGAGCCGTAGCCCAGCAGCAGTCCGCGCGCCGCGGCCTCGGGATTGAGGTGATAGATCGACAGCGGCCGCGTCGCCACGCCGGCATACAGGCCGCGCTCCATCACCGCCACGTCGTCGACGGTGCGCGGCAGGCCCAGGATCATGTGCAGCCCGGCCTCGGCGCCGATCACCGGCACCGCCTCGCCGAACTCGCGCCGGATGGCGTCCATGAGCGCATCGTGGCGCGCGCGGTAGACGCCGCGCATGCGCCGGATGTGCGCCGCGTAGTGGCCTTCCGCCAGAAAGCGCGCCAGCACCGCCTGCTGCATCGTCTGCCCCTCGCGGAACAGCTCGCGCAACGCGCGCGCGAAGCCGTCCACCAGATCGGGCGGCAGGACCAGGTAGGCCAGCCGCAGCGCGGGAAACAGCGTCTTGGAAAACGTGCCCAGGTAGATCACCCGGCCGGACTCGTCCAGCGCCTGCAAGGCGGACAGCGGATGCGCGTCGTAGCGGAACTCGCTGTCGTAGTCGTCCTCGATCACCCAGACCCCGTGCTGCGCCGCGTAGTCGAGCAACTGGCGGCGGCGCGCCAGGCTCATGTGCGCGCCGGTGGGATATTGGTGCGACGGCGACACGAACGCCAGCCTCGGCGGCTCGGCCCATTGCGCGGCGCTTGGCGCCAGGCCCTCGCCGTCGACCGCCACCGCCACGCTCTCCAGGCCGGTGGCATGAAAGACGCTGCGCGCGCCCCAATAACCCGGGTCCTCCAGCCACACCCGGTCGCCCGGATCCGCCAGCAGCTGCGCCACCAGGTGCAAGGACTGCTGCGTGCCGCTGGTGATCACCACCTGCGCCGGCGTACAGGCGATGCCGCGCGTGCCTCGCAGATAGTCCGCGATGGCCTCGCGCAGTCCGGCATCGCCGTGTCCCGTCGCGTAGCTCAGCCGCTCCGGCTCGACGCGGCGCCACACGCGCGCCTGCAGCCGGTTCCAGGTCTGGATCGGGAACATGCGCAGCTCCGGCACGCCGGGCGCGAAAGCGCCCCATTGCAAACGCGCGGCCAGCGCCTCGCGCACCGTGCGCTCGCCCCGGCGCGACAGCGGCGCGTTGCGATCCAGCGGGAATTTTCCGGCCGCCACGACGGGTCGGGGAAACACGTCGGCGACGAAGGTGCCGCGCCCCACGCGCGCCTGCACATAGCCTTCGAAGGTCAGTTGTTCGTAGACATGGACCACCGTGTTGCGCGCGATGCCCAGCGTGCGCGCCAGCACCCGCGTGGGCGGCAGCCGCAGGCCGGCCGCCAGGCTGCCATCGCGGATGCCCGCCTGCAGGATGCCATACAGCTGCTGATGCGACGGCTGCCCGAGCTTGAACTGGCGCAGCACGAAGTCCGGCAGTCCGGTCGCGGCCAGCGGCGCCTTGCGCGTCGTCTCAGGATTGGTTCCCGCTTCAATCATTCCTGCGGCCTGTTCAGAGGACCAATCACACACCACATCACTTCGGGCCACGCGCCGGGGACCGCCAAGAAAAAGTGCGCGCCCTGCGCTTCGCAACCATGCGCGCGTTGAGACCGACAGGCCCCGCCCACATCGCGAAGCGCCTTGATCTTACGCCGCGCAACGCGGTGTGAAAGTGAACTCGCATCGAAAAAATGGCTTGAAAAATTGAACGGCGCGGCGCGGCAATGCGCGCCTTCCCGGCAGCCGCCAACGCGTTCTCAACGCCAGGGAATTGGTTCTTCAACAATTCGATTCTTGGACCTTCTTCACGAACCACCCAAGCCATAGACTGCTCGCGAACAAGCCGTTTCCGGGACTCGACTCATGTCCCGGCCAGCAGTCATCAGTAGAAAGGAAGGATCCACAATGAACGGCGCCATGCATGGCAACTTCGGCATCGCCGGCGTGCAGATGAACGTCTCGGCCTTCGAGAACAACGTCGAGCGCATGGGCAATTACCTGCGCCACATCCGCGGCCGCTTTCCCTGGGTTCGGATGGTGCTCTTCTCCGAGCTGGCGCCCCTGGGTCCCCGGCACCACAACGCCGAGCCGCTGCCCGGCCCCACCGAGACCCGGCTGACCGAACTGGCGCGCGAAACCGGGCTGTGGCTGATCCCGGGCTCGCTGTTCGAACGCGTGGATGGCCCGGATGGATCCGTGGTCTACAACACCATGCCGGTAATCAATCCCCAAGGCGAGATCGTCGCGCGCTTTCGCAAGCTGTTCCCGTTCCGTCCGTATGAACGCGACGTGGCCGGCGGCACGGAGTTCTGCGTTTTCGACGTGCCCGGCGCGGGCCGCTTCGGCGTCTCGATCTGCTACGACATGTGGTTCCCCGAGACCACGCGCACCCTGGCCGCGATGGGCGCGGAAGTGATCCTGCATCCGACGATGACGGACACCATCGACCGCGATGTCGAGCTGGCCATCGCCCGCGCATCGGCCGCGCAGAACCAGGTCTATTTCTTCGACATCAATGGCGTGGGCGACGGCGGCGTGGGCCGTTCCATCGTCTGCGATCCCTCCGGCTATGTGTTGCACCAGGCCGACGGCGGCGCCGAGATCGTGCCGATCAGCGTGGACTTCGAGCGCGTGCGACGCGAGCGCGAACTCGGCTTGCGCAACCTGGGCCAGCCGCTCAAGAGCTTCCGCGACCGCGATTGCGACTTCAAGGTCTACCAGCGCGAGAGTCCGGACTTTCCGTATCTGAATACGTTGGGACCGCTGACCAAGCCCGACTGAGATCGGCGCTGGCGACGAAAAAAGCAAGGAGACAAGCATGCCGACCCCCCCCATCAAGAACGGCACGTCGCTGAGCCGCTACCGCAGCGTCTGGGAAATGCGCGCCGACGGCTGGATCAACCTGGTCGACGACCTGAGCCGCCTGGCCATCCTGCCGCCGGACGATCCGGAACGCGCGCGCCGCCTGGCGCACGTGCACAGGATCGTTGAATCGCTGACGCCGATCGAAAGCTACTGGGCCTTCCCTGGCGGCCGGGTGTTCGGCGAGCTGTGCCACTGGATCGAGCGCGAGGAGCTGGCGCGCGCGCACCAGGCCGCGCGCCGCATCCACCGCGTGCTGGCCGCGCGCACCTACCGCCACGACGCCAACACCCTGGACAGCGACCACGAGCTGCCCTCGCAGATCGAGACCGACAGCGAGCGCCAGGCCCAGCTGGCCCGGCCGTACTTCGAAGTGCTGATCGTCGACGAGATGTCGGCCAGCGAGGAGGACGCGCTGCGGCGGCGCGTGCAGCGCAAGCGCAGCGCCGACGACGACTTCATCTTCGACGTGGTGGTCGTGCCCACGTTCGAGGACGCGTTGATCGCGACGCTGGTCAACTTCAACCTGCAGGCGGTGGTGATCCGCCACGGCTTCCCATTCCACTCGGTCAACCACAACCACATGCTGCGCCGCTTCCTGGACGGCATGGACGGCAAGGTCGAGGACATGCCCGAGTTCGAGCGCGGCCCGCTGCTGGGCCGCCAGATCGCGCAGATCCGGCCCGAACTGGACCTGTACCTGGTCACCGACGTCAACGTCGAGGCCATCGCGGCGCAGGTCGGCGAAGTCTTCAAACGCATCTTCTTCGGCGAGGAAGACCACATCGAGCTGTACAGCTCGATCATGAAGGGCGTGGGCGAGCGCCACCGCACGCCCTTCTTCAACGCCCTGCGCGACTACGCCAAGCAGCCCACCGGCGTGTTCCATGCGCTGCCGCTGGCGCGCGGCAAGGCGATCATGAACAGCAACTGGATCGGCGACATGGCGCAGTTCTACGGCATGAACCTGTTCATGGCCGAAACGTCCGCCACCTCCGGCGGCCTGGATTCGCTGCTGGATCCGGTGGGGCCGCTGAAGCTGGCCCAGGAATACGCCGCCCGCGCCTTCGGCGCGCGCCGCACCTACTTCGCCACCAACGGCACGTCCACCTGCAACAAGATCGTGGTGCAGGCGCTGGTCAAGCCCGACGACATCGTGCTGGTGGACCGGAACTGCCACAAGTCGCACCACTACGGCCTGGTGCTGGCCGGCGCGCAGGTGGCCTACCTGGACTCCTATCCGCTGGATGAATTCTCGATGTACGGCGCGGTGCCGCTGCGCCACATCAAGGAAACACTGCTGAGCTTTCGCCGCGCCGGCACGCTGGACCGCGTGCGCATGGTGCTGCTGACCAACTGCACCTTCGACGGCATCGTCTACGACGTTGAGCGCGTCATGCTCGAATGCCTGGCGATCAAGCCGGACCTTGTGTTCCTGTGGGACGAGGCCTGGTTCGCCTTCGCCCGCTGCCACCCGATCTACCGCCAGCGCACCGGCATGGCCAGCGCCGCCCGGCTGGCCGAGACCTTCAAGGATCCGGCCTACGCCCGCCGCCATGCCGCCTTCGCCGCCGGCATCGACTGGAACGACGACGAACAGCTGCTCAATGCCCGGCTGCTGCCCGACCCCGCCCGGGCGCGGGTGCGCGTGTACGCCACGCACTCCACCCACAAGACGCTGACCGCGCTGCGCCAGGGCTCGATGATCCATGTGTGGGACCAGGACTTCAAGGACAAGGTCGAGGAGTCCTTCCACGAAGCCTACATGACCCACACCTCGACCTCGCCCAACTACCAGATCCTGGCCTCGCTGGACGTGGGCCGCAGGCAGGTGGAACTGGAAGGCTACGAGCTGATCCAGCGCCAGCTCGAACTGGCGATGAGCCTGCGCGAGCAGGTGCTGCATCACCCCCTGCTCAAGCGCTATTTCCGCTTCCTGCGGGTGTCGGACATGGTGCCGGCGCCCTACCGCGAGTCCGGCGTCGACAACTACTACAACGACGAGACCGGCTGGGACAACCTGGAAGCGGCGTGGCAGACCGACGAGTTCGCGCTCGATCCGACCCGCGCCACGCTGGCCATCGGCGCCACCGGCATGGACGGCGACACGTTCAAGAACAAGGAGCTGATGGACCGGTACGGCATCCAGATCAACAAGACCTCGCGCAACACGGTGCTGTTCATGACGAACATCGGCAGCACCCGCTCGGCGATCGCCTACCTGATCGAAGTGCTGGTCAAGATCGCCCGCGACGTGGACGCGCGCGTGGCCGATATGAGCTCCATCGAACGGCGCATCCACGAACGGCGGGTGCGCTCGCTGACGCTGGAGCAGCCGCCGCTGCCGGATTTCTCCAGCTTTCACTTCGCCTTCCGGGGCCGCAGCGTGGAAGGACGCGCCGAGACGCGCGATGGCGATATCCGCAGCGCCTTCTTCCTGTCCTACGAGGACGCCAATTGCGAGTACATCGGCATGGTCGAGGCCGGCCAGGCCATCGCCGCCGGCCGCGAGCTGGTGTCGGCGCTGTTCGTGATCCCCTACCCGCCCGGCTTTCCCATCCTGGTGCCCGGCCAGGTCATCAGCGCCGAGATCCTGCAGTTCATGGCCGCGCTGGATGTGCGCGAGATCCACGGCTTCCGGCCCGAGCTGGGCTTCCGCATCTTCAGCCAGGCCGCGCTGGACCTGGCCGCGCAGGCCACCGCCGCACGCGCGGCCCTGGCGCTGGCCGGACGCGCCGCCCAGTCGCAGGCCGGCGACCCGCCCGCGCAGACCGAACCGGCGCTTGCCGCCACGGCGTCCCCCGCCGCCAAGAAGCCCGCCTCCAGGAGCAAGAAATGAGCAACAAAGTCACCAGCATTTCGGATCTGCAGCTGATGTTCCACCGCAACGAGCGGCCCATCTACTTCATCAGCGCCACCAACTTCAACCTGCTGGGCATGGATCGCTGGGTCAACCGCTTCCGCTACATCAACTACATCGACTGCTTCGACGGACGCCATCCGAATGTGTTCGTGCCGCAGGAATCGCCGCATGCGGAATTCGAATCCATCGAGGACATCAACAACTACCTGCTGCAGCACAAGGACGTGATCGACATGATCGAGCGTCGCGGCGGCAAGCCGGTGGCCACGTTCCTGATGTTCGACGAGAAGACCGAGGCGCTGGCCAAGGAACTGGGCATGGAGGTCTGGTTCCCGCCGGCGGCGCTGCGCACCCGCTGCGACAACAAGATGGAAACGGTGCGCATCGGCAACAAGGCCGGCGTGCATTCGGTGCCGAACGCGCTGGAGAAAGTGGACAGCTACGCGCACCTGATGCAGATCGCGGACCGCAACGGGCTGGGACGCGACCTGGTGGTGCAATCGGCGTTCGGCGACTCGGGCCACACCACCTTCTTCATCGCGTCGGAAGACGATTTCAACAAGCACAAGGACGAAATCGTCAACGACCCCGAGGTCAAGATCATGAAGCGCATCAATTGTCGCGGCGCCACGCTGGAGGCCTGCGCAACGCAGTCCGGCACGCTGGTCGGACCGCTGCTGACCGAGGTGGTGGGCGCGCGCGAGCTGACACCCTACAAGGGCGGCTGGTGCGGCAACGAGGTCTTCCCCGGCGCGTTCTCCGAAGAGGTCCGCGCCAAGGCGCGCGACATGGCCGAGCGCTTCGGCAACCAGCTGCTGGCCGAGGGCTATCGCGGCTACTTCGACCTGGACTTCCTGATCGACACCGACAGCGGCGAGGTCTACCTGGGTGAGCTGAACCCGCGCATCTGCGGCGCCAGTCCGATGACCAACCACGCCGCCTTCGCCTATGCTGACGCGCCGCTGTTCCTGTTCCACCTGCTGGAGTTCTCGGGCGTGCCGTTCGATCTGAACGTCAAGGAAATCAACGAGCGCTGGGCGCAGCCGCGCTTCATCGATTCCTGGTCCCAGGTGGTGATGAAGTTCACCGACGAAAAGGTCGACCAGGTGACGCACGCGCCGGCCACCGGCATCTACCGCATGGCCGAGGACGGCAGCGTGGCCTACCAGCGCTTCGACTATGAGCGCCGCGCCATCGACACCGAGCGCGAGGCCTTCTTCATGCGCATCACCGGGCCGGGCGACTACCGCTACGAGGGCGCCGACCTGGGCATCCTGATCACGCGCGGACGCTCGATGGACGACAACTTCAAGCTCAACATCCGCGCGCGCGACTGGATCCGAGGCATCAAGAACTACTACGCGGGCAAGCCGGTCATGACGACGCAGCACGACGCGGCGCCGGCGCCCGGTTCGTTCAAGATCCTGTAGGGGAGACGCCGCCATGCCGCCCATCAGCATCCGCTTCCAGGCCATCGCGCAGGACCAGCCCGGGGAAAAATGGCACGCACTGTTCGAGCGCTCCTGGCCCGCTTACCGCTCGTGGTTCCTACGCGGCGGCGTGGTCGGGCGTCCGACCTACCTGGAATGCCGGCGCGCCCTGCGCGAACACATGCCCGAACTGGTGCCGGTCTGGGAACAGCTGGCCGAGCTGGCCGGCGGCGGCGATGTGGAGGCCCGCTTCCTGTCGCTGTGGTGCCCACCCGCCTATATCGCCGGCTGCTCGCAAACCGTATGGATCGACCCGCAAGGCCGCGACGAGCCCGCGCTGCTGCGCAACTACGACTTCGCGCCGGCGCTGCTGGAGGGAAACTGGCTGGCCACGCGCTGGACCGGGCGGCGCGTGGCGGCGATGGGCGACTGCCTGTGGGGCGCGCTGGACGGCGTCAACGAGGACGGCCTGGCCGCGTCCCTGTCGTTCGGCGGGCGCACCGTCGCGGGCATCGGCTTCGGCATCCCGCTGGTGCTGCGCTACGTGCTGGAAACCGCGCGCAACACCGCCCAGGCCATCGCCATCCTGCAGCGCGTGCCGGTGCACATGAGCTATAGCGTCACGCTGCTGGACAAGGCGGCGGATTGGGCCACCGTCTTCGTCGGCCCGGACCGCCCCGTGGAAGTCACGCGGCGCAAGGCGGTCACCAACTATCAGCGCGTCATCGAGTGGCCCGAGCACGCGCGCGCCACCCGCGCCTACGAACGGCTGGAGGCCATGGAGCGGCAGCTCGACAACCGCGCGAGCGCGCAGACGCTGACCGAGACACTGCTGGCCGACCCGCTGTACCAGAACGCCTGGGCGCGCGGCTACGGCACGCTGTACACGGCCGTGTACCGCCCGCTGTCCGGCCGCATCGACCTGCATTGGCCGGGCGCGGTCTGGGCGCAATCGCTGCGCACATTCGAGGAAGGCCACCACGACATCCTCTACCGCGCTCCGTCGCAGTAGACCGCGACATTTCCGCAGAGACCCCGCGCAACGCCCTTTCCCGCGCATCAAAGCGATGCGTGGATCATGGAGACACAACATGAACAAGAAGAAGATTCCCCCCGCCGCCTGGATCCTGGTCGCGATGGTGATAGGCATCGTGATCGGCTACATGATCTTCGTCAACTTCCCCGACAAGAAGGCGGCCACGCAGGTCGCCGGCTACATCTCGATCATGTCGGATGTCTTCCTGCGCCTGATCAAGATGCTAATCGGCCCCCTGGTCTTCTCCACGCTGGTGGTGGGCATCGCCCACATGGGCGACGCCGCCTCGGTCGGGCGCGTGTTCGCCAAGGCGCTGGGCTGGTTCGTGATCGCCTCGCTGTTCTCGCTGGTGCTGGGCCTGATCATGGCCAACTGGCTGCAGCCGGGCCACAACCTCGGACTGCCGCTGCCCGACATCGGCTCGGCGACCAACCTGGCGACGTCCAAGTTCACGCTCAAGGATTTCGTCAGCCATCTGGTGCCCAAGTCCTTCGCCGAGGCCATGGCCAACAACGAGATCCTGCAGATCGTGGTGTTCTCCATGTTCTTCGGCGTGGCGCTGGCCGCGCTGGGCGAGAAGGGCAAGACGCTGGTGGCCGCGGTCGACGAACTGGCGCACGTGATGCTCAAGATCACCGGCTACGTGATGAAGCTGGCGCCGCTGGCGGTGATGGCGGCCATGGCGGCCACCGTGGCGGTCAACGGCCTGGGCATCCTGCTGAAGTTCGCCGCCTTCATGGGCGACTTCTACACCAGCCTGTTCATGCTGTGGGGCCTGCTGATCCTGGCGGGTTTCCTGTTCCTCGGGCCGCGCGTGCTCAAGCTGCTGGTGCTGATCAAGGAAGCCTTCATGCTGTCCTTCGCCACCGCCAGCTCCGAAGCCGCCTACCCGAAGATCCTGGACGCGCTCGATCGCTTCGGCGTCAAGCGCAAGATCTCCAGCTTCGTGATGCCGATGGGCTATTCCTTCAATCTGGACGGCTCGATGATGTACTGCACCTTCGCGACGCTGTTCATCGCGCAGGCCTACGACATCCATCTTTCCCTGGGCACGCAGATCACGATGCTGCTGATCCTGATGCTGACCTCCAAGGGCATGGCCGGGGTGCCGCGCGCCTCGCTGGTCGTGATCGCCGCCACGCTGAACCAGTTCGACATTCCCGAGGCCGGCCTGCTGCTGATCCTGGGCGTGGACACCTTCCTCGACATGGGCCGTTCCGCCACCAATGCCGTGGGCAACTCCATCGCCACCGCCGTGGTGGCCAAATGGGAGGGCGAGCTGCTGCCGGAAGCCGAGGCCGACGCCAATGCGGCGCGGATGGATGAAGAACTCAAGACCAGTCAGGCGCGCCCCGCGCAAGCCTGAGTCCCGTTCCAAGGAAACCGTCATGGCCTCCCGAACTGTCTGGAAACCGTTGCTGGCCTTCTGCGCGGCGGGCGCCCTGCTGACCGGCCCCACCGGCGCGCAGGAAAGCGGCGCATCGTCCCTGCCCGACGCCGCGCGCATCACGTTCACGACCCTGACCGGCACGCTGGCCAAGGCCCGCAGCACGGGCAGCGTTGCGCTGGGCTACCGCGAAGACGCGATTCCGTTCTCCTTCCTCAACGCCCGCAAGCAGCCCGTGGGCTACTCCATCGAGCTGTGCAAGGCGCTGGTGTCGTCCATCGAGGACGCCATCGAAAGAACCGTCGACATCCAATGGGTGCCGGTCACCGCCGACTCCCGCATCGACGCGGTGGTCACGGGCCGCGTCGACCTGGAGTGCGGGTCCACCACCAGCAATGTCGAGCGGCAGAAGCGCGTGGCCTTTTCCCCGGTCATCTTCGTGGCCGGCACCAAGGTGATGGTCAAGTGGGGATCGCCGATCAGCTCGTTCCGCGATCTGGCGGGCAGGACGGTCGCGGTGACGGCCGGCACCACCAACGAGAAGGCGCTGCGCGACCTGGACCAGAAGTTCAAGCTCGGCATGCGGCTGCAGGTCGTGAACACCCACGCCGACGGCTACGCGCGCGTGACCCGCGGCGAGGCCGACGCCTTCGCCACCGACGATGTGCTGCTGTACGGCCTGCTGGCGCAGCACGGCAAGGCGGGCGGCGGCGCCGAAATGGTGGTGGTGGGCGACTACCTGTCCTACGACCCCTACGCCATCATGTTCCGCAAGGACGATCCGCAGCTCGCCCAGCTCGTCAAGGACAGCTTCCAGGTGCTGGCCGAGGATGGCGAGATCGAGCGCCAGTACCGCCGCTGGTTCCTGCGCAAGCTGCCCACCGGCGCCAGCCTGGATCTGCCCATGAGCGCGCAGCTGCAGACCCTGATCGAAACCATGGCCATCAAATCACAATAACGCACCCGCCACAGCGGGACCGACGTCCCGCAACGAGGACCATCATGATGAGCGACCCGGCATTCCGCGACGAGCATGACCTGCTGGGGGGGGGGGGGGGGGCC